>DASZML010000118.1:0-10571 GCA_035551875.1 Rhizomicrobium sp. | reverse complement strand
TTATTTGTTTTTTGAATTGTGGGCACACCTTCCCGGAGTATAGCAATCCTACCCGAACTTAACATTCAGGTGGAGCAAATCGAACTCATGCGATGAGAGCGTTGTCCTCGAGATTTCGGAATTGTTGCCGTGGCACTTTCCATTTCGGCGTCAAAAGTAGCGAGCAATACTTCCCACGCTTCGGCATGGCTGTCCGACGGAGCTTGATCTAGATACAGCCATCCATTGTAGTTTGTGGTCACGACTATGTTCGAAAGCCTGGACAAGCTGCGATACAGTCCTCTTCCAAGGCGTCGCAGGCATGCTGGTTTGAGTAACTTCGGGTCGTCAACCATTCCGCCCCTTGGTCCGTCCCATCCTGTGATAAGAATCCCGCTTCCGTCCTTTGACCAAGCCTAGGGATACAGGCGACTTACGAAACAAGAAACGGCCGGATTTCTCGTTACCTAAGCGTGTGCGGGCAGGACTCACAGATCAATTGCGGAGACTTGGATTTGACAGCTTCGATTTGGCGTAATCTCTGAACATGCGTTTTGGCCCCCATCTCCTTGAGGAAATCCTGCGGCGGACGGATCTCGTCCAGCTCGTCGGGCGGCGCGTGAAGCTCACGCGCAAGGGCCGCGTGATGTGGGGCTGTTGTCCGTTCCACAAAGAGAAGTCACCAAGCTTCAAAGTCGAGAATGAGCGGCGGACGTACAAATGCTTCGGCTGCGGCGCGGGCGGCGACGCGTTCAAGTGGACGATGGAGACGGAAGGTCTCTCGTTCCCAGAAGCGGTCGAGAAGCTGGCGGCGGAAGCCGGTGTCGAACTTCCAAAATGGTCGGCGGAAGACGAAGCCCGCGAGGAAAAAAAGAAGTCGCTCTACGACGTGATCGAAGCGGCGTGCGCGTTCTATGAAGATCAATTGCGCGCACCGCAAAGCGGCACCGCGCGAGAATATCTCTTGTCGCGCGGGTTGAATGGCGAAGCGGCGAAGAAATTTCGTTTGGGTTACGCGCCGGATTCCAATAGCGCACTGAAAGATCATCTCTACGCCAGGAACATTCCGCTGGAAGATATGGTAGCGGCGGGATTGGTGCGGCCGCAGGATGGCGATCGTCCGGCGCGCGATTTCTTTTACAACCGCGTGATGTTTCCGATTTCCGATGCGCGCGGACGCATCGTGGCATTCGGTGCACGTGCGCTCGATCCCGATGCCAAGCCGAAATACATCAACACTGGCGAGACGCAGATCTTCTCTAAGGGCCAGCTACTTTACAATTTCGCGACCGCGCGGCCTGCGGCGATCAAAGCGCAAAGCATCATTCTCGCTGAAGGCTATATGGATGTGATCGCGCTGGTGCGAGCGGGTTTCGATCAAGCCGTTGCGCCGCTTGGCACCGCGCTCACGGAAGATCAGTTGCATCTGTTGTGGCGCACAGCGCCGGAGCCGGTCCTGTGTTTCGACGGCGACGAAGCCGGATTGCGCGCTGGCATTCGCGCCGCCCATCTGGCGCTTCCACATCTGAAGCCCGGCTTCTCGTTGCGCTTTGCATTTCTGCCGGGGGGCGAAGATCCCGACACACTCATCGCGCGCGATGGCTATGCCGCGATGCGAAAAGTTATCGACGAAGCGCAGCCGTTGTCGAAAGTGCTGTGGCGCAGCGAAACCGAAGGCAAGGATTTCTCGACGCCGGAACGCCGCGCGGGATTGGAGCGCGCTCTGTCCGAACTCGTCGCGCACATTTCCGATTCCAAAATCGCCGACTACTACCGCCGCGATTTCGAGCAACAGGTGTTCGAGAACTTCAAACGCCGTGCCGCGCCGCCGCAACGCGAACGGCAGAGTGATCGCCAGCCCCGCCGTCGCTTCGATTCCACGCGTGGTCCGCAGGCCAAGGCTTATGCAACGCCGGTATCCTCGGCGGTCAAGAATTCACTGCTCGCCCGGTCCGGCCGGTCAGGCGCGCGGAGGTTGAAAGAGGCCGAGCTCTGCACGCTCCTTTTTCATCATCCCGAACTCGCGATCCGTCATGCCGAGATCGTGGCCGATTTCACCTTCTCGGACCGCGTCCTTGACAGGTTCCGGGACGAACTCCTAAACCTCGCCGCCTCCGGCTCCAGGCTTGAAAAACCTGGGCTTGAGAACCATCTGGTCCGCATTGGCATGGCCGACCTCGTCGAGCGCTTGAACGCGCGGGCGCTGGCAAGTGGCGAAATTGCCCTTACGGACGAATCCGGAATTCCGCAGGGAAATGCCGATGGCGACGATTTCGAGAACCGCTGGCTACGCGCCGCAGCCCAACTGCGGGACATGGCGGAACTCGACCCCGAACGGGCGCGCGCCATGGAGCGTTTCAAGTCGGAAGGAACCGAGGAAAGCTGGCGGGATGCTCGCCGTTTGCTTGGGTCCCGGGAAGACTAAGGCTCTTTTCGTCCTGTCCTGACCGGCAGGTATCAAAAACCGGACTCTCCACACATAGGGTAGAGGGTCATTGGGAAGAATTATCGGTGGCGAGCAAAGTGGCAGCAAAAAAAGAGATCAAAAAGACCGCGAAACCGGCCAAGGGGCCGGCCTCAAAAGCAAAGATCAAGCCCGTAGCGGCCAAAGCCGCTGCGCGTGCGACGGCTGTGAAGAAAGCGTCGGCGCCCAAAGCCGCTCCCAAGACTGCCGCCAAAGCAGTGGTCAAGGCCATAAAGCTTGACCCCAAGGCAGCCAAAGAGGCCGCAAAGAAGCTCGCTGCCGTAAAGCTCGATCCCAAAGCCGCGAAGGCCGCGGCGAAAGAAGCCGCTGCGAAACTCTTCGCCGCTGCGGCGAAAAAGCCTGCGCAGCCCACAGCACTTCTGAAAAACGGCAAGGCCGTTCCGGTGAAAGGTCTTAAGCCAGGCGAGGCCGAGCCGCCGGGTGATGCGGACAGCCCCCTGCTGGATATGTCGGACGCGCAAGTCCGCAAGATGATCGCGAAAGCGAAAACGCGTGGCTACGTCACTTACGATGAACTGAATAAGGTCATGCCGTCGGAGAAAGTCTCCAGCGAGCAGATCGAAGACACGATGTCGATGCTCAACGAGATGGGCATCAACGTCATCGAGTCCGAAGAACAGGAAGAAGGCGCGGAAGGCGAAGGCGGCGAGGGTGGTGCGCTCGCCACGACTGGCAGCAAAGCGGTCGTCGCCACCGAAGGTGCCAAAGAGACGTACGACCGCACCGACGATCCCGTGCGCATGTATCTGCGCGAAATGGGTTCGGTGGAGTTGCTGTCGCGCGAAGGCGAAATCGCCATTGCGAAGCGCATCGAAGCCGGCCGCGAATTGATGATCGGCGCGCTGTGCGAATCCCCGCTCACCTTCGAAGCCATCACGGTTTGGCGTGATGAGTTGAACGAGGGCAAAGTTTTGCTGCGCGACATCGTCGATCTGGAAGCGATGTATGCCATCGGTCCGGAAGGTCAGGCTGCTGCCGCTGCGCAAGCTGCCGCTGCCGCCGCGAATTTGGCCGCGAATGGTATTCATGTGCCTGGTATAACCGGTGTGAACGGTGCGCCTGCGCCGCAGATTCCACGTCCCGCGTATAAGCCGCCAGTGCCGGTTGCGCGCCCCGCGCCACCGCCGGCTACACGCGAAGACGGCGAGCCTGTCGATCCGGCGGAAGCTGCTGCTGCCGCCGACGCTGCTGATGCGGAAGACGAAGACGAAGGCAATCTGCCGCTCAGCGCGATGGAAGCATCGCTGAAGCCGCAAGTGCTCGAAACGCTCGACCAGATCGCGAACCTCTACAAGAAACTCGGCAAGCTGCAGGACGCGAGTGTCGAAGCCGCGCTGGGCAGCGCCGAAGATCTTTCCACGTCGCAGGAGCGCCGCTTCAAGAAGCTGCGCAACGACACGGTCGATCTCGTCAAAGGGCTAAAGCTCAACAACAACCGCATCGAAGCGCTCGTCGATCAGATGTACGGCATCAATCGCCGTCTCGTGTCGCTCGAAGGCCGCTTGCTGCGCCTTGCCGAAGCGCATGGCGTGGATCGTTCGGACTTTCTGAAAGAGCATTTCGGCAACGAGCTCGACCCACAATGGGCGCGCCGCGTCGGCCGTCTTTCCCGCGTGGGCTGGAGAGATTTCGTTGCCGATGAGCGCGACAGGATCGCTGGTCTGCGCGACGAAATTCAGTCGCTTGCACAAGAGACGCGCCAGTCCATCGTCGAATATCGCCGCATCGTGCACACAGTGCAGAAAGGCGAGCGCGAGTCTGGCCAGGCGAAGAAGGAAATGATCGAGGCCAACCTGCGTCTCGTGATCTCCATTGCCAAGAAATACACGAACCGCGGCTTGCAGTTTCTCGACCTCATTCAGGAAGGCAATATCGGCCTGATGAAGGCGGTCGATAAGTTCGAATACCGCCGCGGTTATAAGTTCTCGACTTATGCAACGTGGTGGATTCGTCAGGCCATCACGCGTTCGATCGCCGATCAGGCCCGCACCATCCGTATTCCGGTGCATATGATCGAGACGATCAACAAGCTGGTGCGCACCTCGCGCCAGATGCTGCACGAAATCGGCCGCGAGCCGACGCCGGAAGAACTCGCCGAGCGTCTGGCCATGCCGCTCGAAAAAGTGCGCAAGGTTCTGAAGATCGCAAAAGAGCCGATCTCGCTCGAAACGCCGATCGGCGATGAGGAAGATTCGCATCTGGGCGATTTCATCCAGGACCCGAACGTGGTGCTGCCGATCGATGCTGCCATTCAGGCGAATTTGCGCGAAACGACGACGCGGGTTCTCGCCACGCTCACGCCGCGCGAAGAGCGCGTGCTGCGCATGCGCTTCGGTATCGGCATGAACACCGATCACACGCTGGAAGAAGTCGGCCAGCAATTCTCGGTGACGCGCGAACGTATCCGCCAGATCGAAGCCAAGGCGCTTCGCAAGCTGAAACACCCGAGCCGCAGCCGCAAACTGCGCTCGTTCCTCGACAACTAAACCTCAAAGGACAGAAGACTTACGCATGCGCGGTTTCAAGCCAGACAGTTTCTCCGAACGCCAAGGCGACGCAGCCAAGGCCCGCACCGCACAGCTTGAGAAAGTGCGCGCCAAGATGGCGGAAGTCGCCGCGAAGAAGCCAGAGCTCGATGCCGAACGCGCGCGTATCGCCAAGGAGCGCGCCGAGCGCGAAGACAAGCGCAAGCAGGAACGCGAGGAACGCGCGCGGATCGTCGCCGAAGAACGCGCCGCCGCCGAAACGGCGCGTCTCGCTGCGGAGAAATACGCCGCAGAAGAAAAAATACGCGCGGCAGGCGAAGAAAAGGCAAAGCTCACCAGGCTTCTCGCCGATCAGAAAGCCGCCCGCGATGCCCGCTATGCCGCCCGCAAGAAGCGCAAATAACGAGCGACTTTGGTCTGGTTCGATATCCAGAAGCTCAACACGACAACGACAATTCTAAGGTGCTGAAAAATAATTTTCAGCGCCTTGTTCATGTCGATGAACGGTGAACAGCACCGAAAATCGCCATACATCAGCGGTTTAAATAAATTCCCATCTCAAGAATAATTTCTTGACACCGTGATGGGTCGACCCGTACACTTCAGGCACTGTCTAAAGCTACGCATGAAAAACGGGCCGCCATTGAGCGGCCCGTTTTGATTGATATCGACAGTTACGCGACGGCTTTGCGCCTGCGCAGACCGACGAATGTCAGAAGGCCACCAAGACCGGCGGTGAGCAACCAAAGACCACTGGGTTCCGGAACGCCAAGCACATCGTTCCCGTTAGCGGCGCTGAAAAACGTCTGTGGTCCAGCAGGAGTACCGTATGTGCCGCCGCCACAGTCGAGCGCGAAACTGTTTGTGCAAAGGAACGACTCTGTCGTGACAAGTGACACCGGGCCGTAACCGTCGATGGAATTGTCGAAGTAGAGGAACAGCGAGTTATTGTAACCGTCGAACACCTGCACCATCGTGCCGCCGACGTTCACGTTAGGCGCGGGAAAGGAAAACGTCTCAAGTACCGTGTTGGTCGAATCTTTGAGGGCGAGGTTGGCCGTTCCGAAATATCCGTACTGATTGGTCTCAAGGATGCCACTGACCGTATCGCCATTCGTGAGAGCGGCGTTATCGAAAGAATAAATGGCGTTGGCCTGAGCCAAACCGCTGGACAGTGCGAGGGCGCACCCCGCCGCAACGGCGATCTTGGATAGCATGTGCATAACAATTCCTCAGGGGTGTCTGCCGAAGCGGAGCAAGAATGACGCCAACCGGCGGCAGGCTGGATTTCTGTCATTTAGCAAACTCGGTTAGACGAAAATTGTAAAATATACCGACGTTTGCGCGAAATTCATGGTTGACCGCTCACCGTCACCGATTGGATGACGATGGGTGTTTGCGGTGCGGCGCCCGCGAATGGTCCGTTGTCGCCGAGCGGCGCGGACGCGATCTTGTCCACCACATCCATGCCGGAAACGACATGGCCGAATACGGCGTAGCCCGTGCTGTTCGATGTATCGCTCGCGCTGTGGTCCAGCGTAGCGGAGTTATCGCTGAGATCGACGAAGAACTCGGCTGTTCCACTCGACGGATCGCTCCCGCGCGCCATCGCCACGCTCCCACGCGTGTTCGAGAGGCCGTTGTTGGCTTCGAGAGGAATTCCGTCATGCGTGGAGCGCGGCGAGGAGCTGCTGGCTTCGTAGCTGCCCATCTGGATGACGAAGCCCGGCACCACGCGATAGATCACGGTGCCGTCGAAATGCTTCTCGCGCGCGTAGCGGACAAAATTCGCGACGGTCCGGGGCGCGTGCCCGGGATCAAGCGCGATTGTGATCGTGCCGAGCGACGTATCGATTGTGGCGACGGCTCCGGAAACAGGGTTCGCGACGGGCGGCGGAACTGCGTTCTGCGCGAAGGCGGAATCGAAAACTCCGCCGATGGCGAGGATTGCAAAAATAACGATCACGAATTTTGACACAGAGACTCCAATATCAGGCGATGAGTTTCAGATCATGCACGAATTTTTTGTATTCCGCTTTTTTATCTGCGGCGTTCGGAATGCGCAGCAAATAAGATGGATGGACGGTAATAAGACCGCGGCGTCCGTCCGGCCATTGGAGTATGTGGCCACGGTTTTTTCCGATTGCCATCGCCTTGCCGGCTAGTGCTTGCGCAGCCGTCGCGCCCATCGCGACCACGGTTTCCGGCTCGAGCAAATCCAGTTCGCGCACCAGCCATTTGTGGCTGCATACCTGAATCTCGCCAGTGTTAGGCTTGGAATGGATGCGCCGCTTGCCACGCGGCTCGAACTTGAAATGTTTCACCGCATTGGTGACATAGGTTCGCGCACGATCAATGCCCGCTTCTTCAAGTGCGTGATTGAGAATTTGTCCGGCTGGTCCGACAAACGGCTTGCCTGTGATATCTTCCTGATCGCCAGGTTGTTCGCCGACGAAGACAATTTTCGCCGTCGACGGTCCTTCGCCGAATACGGTTTGCGTCGCGTGTTTGTAGAGCGGACACGCGGTGCATTTCGCGGCGTTGGCTTTAAGTTGTTCGAGGGAGTCCTTGGGCATTGTGTCGGCCGTCGTTTTGGTTTGCTGGCGAGGGCGGGCTTTTTCGGCGAACCGCGGCGCGGGATCGGGCTCGCGGTCCATTCCGATAACGCGCTGAGACGCGGTTTGGATCATCGCCGGAATGAGTTCGGCTTCCGGCATGTTCTTCCAATAGCGTCGGGGCATTTCCTTGCGCATGGCATCCGTCTTAAGCCGCGCGGGATTGAAAATGGTTCGATAGTAAGTGCGCCACAGCCCGGAGAGCACTTCGTCTTCGAGATGTTCCGGCTTGGGCATCGCCGGGCCGAAGCGCAGACTTTTCGTGTCCCAAGACGCGGTGCCGATAGGCGTCGCGATGATCCAGTGCATGTTCGCAAAGCGGTCAGCGAAAAACGGCGTCGCTTTTTTGAGGATGAAATGATCGGGCTCGAACCACGCTAGGAACAGCGGACCGTTCTCGCCGCCTTTCTCGTGAAAGCGGACGAACGCGTGCATGTTGTGAACGTCGCGACGGATGGCTTTGCGATAGAGCGCGAGTTTGGCGATAGCCGGATCGGCGGCGTTGGTCAGCAGATATGGCTCGCCGTGCTTGAGCCGCCAGAGCACATCGTAGAGCAGGGCGAAGCGATCATCCGCGCGATGGCACAGAACGTCGTCCATCAGTCCAGCGAATTCGCGCGGCACGGTGACAAGCGCCGCGGCGGCGTCAGACTTCGGGAAATCGTCGAAGAGAAAGCCGGAATCATGTGTGACAAACGCGATTTCGCGCGGCGGAATGTTGGCGGCAAGCGCACGCCTCGCGCCGTCGCGGAATACATCCGTCTCGTCGGAAGAAGGCAAGCGAATCGCAAACATCAGAATAACGCTAGTTGCGCTGCCGGCGTGACGAGCCGCGCTTTCAGATCGTGGTGCTCAAGGTTTCTCGGTACCCAATCGGGCGTGATGATGAAGGGCCGCGACTTCGCCACGCTGCGTGTCAATCGCTGCACATCGGCAAGTCGTAATTGCCCACTGCGCCGCGATGCGATGATCTTGTCGACCGCGCGCGTTCCGAGGCCCGGAACGCGCATCAGCATTTCGCGTGGCGCGATGTTCACGTCGACCGGGAATGTCCCGCGATTTTTCAGAGCCCAGGCGAGTTTTGGGTCCATGGAAAGATCGAGCATGCCGTCGTCCATAGCTTCTTGTACTTCATGCAGCTGAAAATCGTAGAAGCGTAGCAGCCAGTCGCTTTGATAAAGGCGGTGTTCGCGCAGCAGCGGCGTCGCGGTGTGCGGGAGATCTGCGGAAGGATGCCCGTTCGGACTGAACGCGGAGTAGTAGACCCGCTTCAACGCATAGGAGGCATAGAGGTTGGCGCTGGCACCAATGATCGAGGCATCGTTCGCGCCGTCAGCGCCCACGATCATTTGTGTGGACTGGCCGGCCGGCGAAAACTTTGGCAGCCGCGCTTTGCGAATCTCGCCTGGTGCAGCTTTTGTTTTTGGTGCCGCCGCTTCGATACGCGCGCGTTGTTGCGCCATGCCTTGCTTGATGCGCGTCACGGATTTTTCCGGCGCATAGCTTTGCAGCGAACGCTCGGACGGCAGTTCGATGTTCATCGACAGCCGGTCGGCATAGAGTCCGGCTTGCGCGATAAGATCCTCGCTCGCGCCGGGAATGGTTTTGAGATGGATGTAGCCGCGATAGCCATGCGTTTCGCGCAGCGTTTTGGCGATGCGCACCATATCCGCCATCGTGTCGTCTTCGCTCCGCGCGATGCCGGACGAGAGGAACAAACCTTCGATGCAGTTGCGGCGATAAAGATCGAGCGTCAACGTGACGACTTCTTCGACTGTGAAGCGCGCACGCCGCACATTTGATGTGCGGCGGCTCACGCAATAAGCGCAGTCATAGATACAGAAATTCGTCAGCAGAATTTTCAGAAGCGAAACGCAGCGGCCGTCGGGCGTATAAGAGTGGCAAATGCCCGCGCCAGTCACCGATCCGATGCCGCCGGATTTCGCAGAGCGTTTGGTTCCGCCGGAGGATGCACAGGACGCATCGTACTTCGCGGCGTCAGCCAGAATTTCGAGCTTTTGCAGGAGGTTTAATGCCATTCTCCGAGATTAGTTCCTATTTTGTTCTCGTGCAATCACGATGTGCCGTGCCTGTCGTTTGTTAATCACGGACGTCACGTGCCGAAGGCGATGGTGCGCAAAATCATGCCGATGCCGATCAAGCTCGCCGTCCAGATAAGGGTGCGAACAAGCGGAATACCAAACGCATAGGCGGGAACATAGAGCACGCGTGCCCAAAGGTAGATTTGTGCGCCGAGCACCGATGTGTGTGTGCTTTTGCCGAGCGCATGCCCGAGCAGCACCGCTGCGACAAAGAAAGGAAATGTCTCGAGGAAATTTCGGTATGCCCGATCGAGACGCGCACCGAATTTGCCTATCGGTGGCCAACCTTCGTCACGAGCGCCGATGCCCCACGGAAAACCGCGTTCCAGAACGCTGAACAGCGTGGCGAGCAAGAGTTGAACGATGCCGAGCAGAATTGCGCAGAACAGGACTTGCAGCTCTACCGAGCTGCCGAATGCAGATGCCATGATTTCCTCCCCAGGATTGGCGCGCTTCGAATCGCGTCCTCGAGATCATACGCCCCTTAAAGGGGAAGGAGGGGAGGGGGTATTTCGATTCTTGACTTTGACTGCTCCGCCTCCACCGGACCACAACATCTAGCGCAGATCAGAGATAATGAAGCAGCAGATAAGCAATACCGCCGACGACCACGACGAACAGCCCTATCCAGACGGTGGCGCCGAACAGCTCACCTAACGATTCAAAGAAGCTGCGATCCTCGACATCGGTCTCGCGCTTCGGCGGCAGATCGTCTTCTTCCATGTGTTCCCCAATTTGAACAGCGCATCTTAGCGCGATGCGATTGCCACAAGTATCTCTATCGCATGGTGTAATTAAAGCTCATGCTAATGCGTTTTCCGCGCGCATCGTTCTGTGGGACTTCATGGCGCAGGAAGCTTTCCCACAGAAGCAGCGTGCCGGGCTTCGGTACGACGGTGACGAA
>DASZML010000117.1:0-4316 GCA_035551875.1 Rhizomicrobium sp. | reverse complement strand
GGTGAGGACGCCGGTGTTCGTGTTGTAGCGCGAGCAGTGATAGCTCGAGATCAGCGAGAGTTTTCCGATGCGATAGCGCATTGCATGCTTGAATGGATGCGCGGAAAGTTTCTGCCCAAGCGCCTTCACCACGCTGTCATGCGCGATCTTCCCGAGTGCGAGAATGGCATGCAGATGCGGAAACGCCGCCATCTGCGCAATCAGGAATTGGCGGCACGTATTGATCTCAATCGGCAGCGGCTTGTTCTCTGGCGGCACACAACGTACCGCATTGGAGATGGCGCATTCGACAAGCTGCATTCCGTCGTCGGCACGCTCGTCGTAAGTGCCGCGCGCAAGGCCGTGTTTCAATAATGTCGCGTAGAGAAGATCGCCGGCCCAATCGCCGGTGAACGGACGTCCCGTCTTGTTCGCACCATGCAATCCTGGCGCGAGGCCAACGATCAGCAGCCGCACATCCGATCCCGCGAAGGTCGGCACCGGATTGTTGAAGTAGCCGGGATACCTTTCGTGGTTCGCGGCGCGAAAATCCGCGAGCCGCGAGCACAGCGGACAATCGCGCGGCGGTTCGGGATTCGAAGACATCGCTCGCAGCTATAGCGCGGGCGATGCTCTATTCGCTATGCCGATTGCGCGTATTGCGGTGTCGCGCGGGGGCCGCCTTCGCGCATGATCGATGCCTTCAGATCTTCCAACTCGATGAAGTTGTCGGCCTGGCGGCGCAGATCGTCGGAGATCATTGGCGGCTGCGTGCGGATGCTGGAGACGACGCTGACGCGCCGGCCCTTGCGCTGAGCGGCCTCCACCAGGCGACGGAAATCGCCGTCGCCGGAGAAGATCACGATATGGTCCACCTGATCGGCCATCTCCATCACGTCGATGGCGAGTTCGATGTCCATGTTGCCTTTCACGCGGCGGCGGCCTTGCGCGTCGGTGAATTCCTTGAGCGGCTTGGTCACGACCGCGAAGCCGTTGTAGTCGAGCCAATCGACCAAGGGGCGCAGCGGCGAGAATTCCTGATCTTCCGCCACGGCGGTATAATAGAAGGCGCGCACCAGGATGCCTTTGCGCGCGAATAGTTCCAGAAGACGTTTATAGTCGATATCGAATTGCAGGCTCTTGGTGGCGCCGTAAAGATTCGCACCATCGATAAAAAGGGCGAGCTTTTCCTGGGGGTAGAACAACATCGAAATGTCCTTTCAAAAAACGCGTTACCAAATACCGAAGGCTAAACCGGCAATCCCCCCGAAAGCCGATTTCCTTTTGCTGACAACGCGCAAGACGCGCAAGTGTTTATGTGAATCGCGCGCATGATTTTGATTGCGTTCGGCGGCAACCTTTCTTCGCGTGTGGGCATGCCGGCCCAAACGATACGCGCTGCGTTGAATGAGTTGTCGCGAGCGGGCGTGGTTTCGCTCGCTGTATCGCGTTTATATTCCAGTCCTGCTTGGCCAGACCCCACCGACCCATCTTTTATTAACGGCGTGTTATCCGCAAAGACGGAACTCTCGCCGGAGCAGTTGCTCGATTGCCTTCACGCCACCGAAAGACGGCACGGTCGCGAACGTAACGCGCGCAACGCGCCGCGCACGCTCGATCTCGATATTCTGGACTACAACGGCGATGTGCAGAGTGGACCGCCGGAACTGCCGCACCCTCGATTGGAAGATCGCGCATTCGTGCTGATTCCCATGCGCGATGTGGAGCCGGGTTGGCGACATCCGGTGTCTGGACGATCGCTTGATGCGTTGATCGCGGCGTTGTCTCCTGCCGATCGCAATGCTGTGAAACCGGTCAGCGACCGGTGAGGCCTTGACCGCTTTCAGGCCGCACGATCAAGCGGAGGTTGACGGTTCCCGTACGTCTTGGAACCATAGCGCGCTTATTGCGAAAGACTTGGTCATGGATTGGAAGCATCTCGGCCCTTACGTCGCCCCGGCGATTGTCATAGTCATCATGGTGCGGCGAATGATGCGAAACAGCGCCCGCAAGGTCCGCACCTCGCGCATCTTCTTGCTGCCGGCAGTCGTGACGGTCGCGACGATTGCCACGCTTTACAGCTCGCCGCTGCCGGGTCTGTTGTGGCTGGTCGTTTATGTGGCGGCCGCGATTGCCGGAGCCGTCGTGGGTTTTCTCACGGCGCATCATCAGGAATTCACGCTCGACTACGACACCGGCACAATCATGAGCAAGGCAACGCCGGTCGGGTCGATTTTGGTGGCCGTGCTTTTTGCGGCGCGTTTCGGATTGAAGTTTCTGCTGCCGCAGATCAACGGTTCGCCCTACAGCGCCAGTTCCTACGCACCGGGCTCGCCGCTGCCAAGCGTACCCCATCACGCCACCGGCGCAATTTTGGGTTGGGCCGATGCCGGCATCATATTCTCCTGCGCGATGCTTATCGCGCGCGCCGCAACGACTTATCTGCGCGCGGCGCCGCTGATTGCGGAACATAAGGCGCATGTCGCGGCGAAGTCAGGCCCGGTACTTCCGCCATGAAGCGATGAGTGTCCACACGCCCAATATAATGCAGCTGATATTGATGAAGATCTCGAACTTCATCGCGGCGTTGGACGAGGTGAGGGCGTACATGCCGTTCTCGATATCGAACGTGATGTCCATCGCGGCGAGATAGAAGATCGCGGACGCGGTCATCAGGCCGAACGCCGCCGTGTAACGCGAGCCGGTAATGAAGCCGTAGCCGGCGAACAGCGCGCAAAACGCGAGCCATCCATCGGCAATCGGGAAGCTGGACTCGAACGCGGTGTACCAGCGCGCATTCGTCACCATGACATCACCGCCGCCGGCGAAATAATTCCACCAGTAATATGCCGTGATGAGCGCGGCGACGATCAGCAACGCGCCCAAGATGCGATCGGCGATTTTCATGGCTGCCTTTCGGGTTTTCGGAACTGTAGCCTAAGCGGCGGAAATCGCGCACCAATCCGCGGGCCTTACAAAGCTACCGCGCAGGGAATATCTATGCAGCGCCGGTTCGGCAGGAGATTCACATGCCTATCGCCCTCATCGTTGTGATTATCGTCGCGGTCATTCTGATCAGCGGATTTCGCGTCGCGCAGCAATATGAACGCGCTCTGGTTTTCCGCTTCGGACGGTTTCTCGGTCTGCGCGGGCCGGGATTGTTCTGGATCATTCCGCTCGGTGTCGATCGCGCGCAGAAGGTGGATATGCGCGTGTTTACCGACGGCGTCGAGCAGCAGGAAGCGATGACGCGCGATAATGTGCCGGTGAAGGCGAATGCCGTCATCTGGTATCGCATCGTGAAGCCAGATCTGGCGATCATTCAGGTGCAGAATGTGCGCATGGCCGTGATCCAGGTGGCGCTAACGACGCTGCGAAACCTTATCGGCCAGCATTCGCTCGACGATGTTCTGAAAGAGCGCGAGAAAATGTCGGAGATGCTCAAGACCCGCGTCGATCAGGTGACGGAAGGCTGGGGCGTCGAAGTCCAGAACGTCGAGATGAAGAATGTCGAGATCCCCGCGTCCATGCAGCGTGCCATGGCGCAGGAAGCCGAAGCGCTGCGCGAGAAACGCGCGCGTATCATCAAGGCCGAAGCCGAACACGAAGCCGCGCTCAAGCTGCGCGAAGCCGCTGACGAGATCATGAAAACGCCTGCCTCGCTCGAACTGCGCCGCATGCAGATGCTGACCGAAATCGGCGCCGAGCAGAACACGATGACAGTGGTGATGATGCCGAGCGAGTTCGTGGAAGCAGCCCGGGCGTTGGCGGGGAAATAACCGCTTGCTCTATCGGCTCATTGTACGTATTACTGTACAACTAGGAGTTTACCCGTGAGCATCGTAACCTACAGCTACGCCCGCCAGAATCTCGCCAAACTCATGGAGGAGGTGGAACGCGACCGTGCGCCGGTATTCATTTCCCGGCAGCGCAAGCGCGGCGCTGCCGTGCTCGTTTCGCAGGATGACTGGAATGCGATGCAGGAAACACTGCATCTTCTTCGCAGTCCGAGAAACGCCGCACGTCTTCGCAAGGGCATTGCCGATCTCAACGCGGGCAGAGGGGTTGCGCGTAAGCCCATTCCCGTCAAGAAAGCGGGCAAGTGAATATCGTCTGGTCGCCGGACGCATGGAACGAATATATGGATTGGCAGGCCCGCGATCTGAAGATTGCGGCGAAGATAAATTCATTGATTTCCGATATTCGGCGCAGCCCGTTTTCTGGCATGGGCAAACCGGAGCCGCTGAGAGGCGAGTTCACCGGCTTCTGGTCGCGCCGCATCACGGACGAGCACCGCCTCGTGTATCGGTTGATCGGAAAACGCGGGCATGACCAAC
>DASZML010000116.1:0-5296 GCA_035551875.1 Rhizomicrobium sp. | reverse complement strand
CAGTTATGCGGGATTGATCTTGGTCGTCTATGTTGCGTTGCGCATGATCTATATTGGCGGGCAGCAAATATTGTTGCATGCGCCGCTCGTCATTCATTCGCTAACCTGACGAGCATCGCAGTTGCATCGTCGCTCGTTTTGGAACGCGGGAATTTCGTACCTTCTTTGTCGCCCGCTTCGATCGCGCGAAGTTCTTTACACAAAACTTCGAGGCCTTTGGATTGCGCGGCAGCGATCAGCGATTCCGCGTCATATGCCTTGTAATCGCTCACAAGCGCCAGAAATCCATCGCTGCAAAGAAGCAAGATCGTGCCAGCAGGTGCATTGATCTCCGCACGCGAAACGCGACCGGCAGCGGTTACATCCGGACCAAAGGCCCAATGCCCTTTTTCGGTGTTCGCGTAGCTGCGGGCTTTGCGAAGCGCATCTATATACTCGGGGCGGTTGATACCGGCCGCCGGCAACAGGCCATGCTTTGCAGCGAGTTTTGCGACGCGGCTCGATTCCAGAGCGCGCTTTTCCAGCGCATCGCCGATGATCTCGACTGGCGCATCCGGACGTTTCACCAGTGCAGCGCAATCGCCATACCACAGCGCTTCGACGCCTTGCGCATTCTGGCTCACAAACATCATCGATGCATACGGCACTTCCCAGCGCTCGGTCGGGGCGCGGCGGCGCAGTGCTTCATACGAGGTCTGAGCATCAAACAATGCTGCGGTGACAGCTTCCGACGGCGTAGCGCCATCGCGCATGTAAGCCATCAACCGGCGCGACCCGAAGCTGGCGAGCCAGGCCGCATCGCTTTTGCCGGGCATGAGGTTGTCGCCCAGCCCCGTCGCTCCATCGAACACCACGGCAGCGCGAGCGATATTCGCGAAGGCATCGTCATTCGGTTTCGCGGGATTGCCGGGAATGGAAACGGAGTCGAGAAGCTCGAGAGGCATCAGCGTGTCGCCTGCACGACCGCCTTCAGCCGTTCGGCAAGCGAGAACTCGTCCTCGATGAAATCGGAATCCACCCACCACTCTTCGACTTCGGAAAGGATTCGTCCGATCATCGGCCCTTGCGGCACACCCGCAGCCATCACATTGCCGCCGTCGAGCGGAAATTTCGGCCGCTCCCACGCATCTGCCATCGCCAGCAGCGCGCGCCATTGCACGAAATTGCCCTTGCGCGGATCTTCCGCCCACTTCAGAAACACGCGATCTTTGAACCGCGGCGTGCCGAGTTTGTAGAGCAGCTTGCGCACTTCCTTGATAGACAGATACGAAACGATCTTCTCGCGCGCGCCCGCGATATCGGCGAGACGGTCACGATCCACATTGGAAAGCCGCCAGCGCGCAGCAACATCGTCGGCAATCGCGGCATCGTTCGGCAGCAATGCGGCGAGGCGTAGCGGCGTATCCGGCTTAAAGAAATTGTCGGCGTCGATGGCGCAGAGGCGCTCCAGCCGCTCGAAATTGAGTTCGCCTTGCAGCACTTCATTCAAGATGCCGCTTGCTGCCATAACGCGCAAAATCGGCAACGGATTTTCTGCCGCAAGCAATTTCAGCATCTCTTTCTGGATGCGCTCACCGGATAGCTGCGTGATGCCGGATTTCTCCGATGCGGCCGCGTGAAGCGCGTCGGTATCGAGTTCGTCTTTGCCGTACCAGGCGTGAAAGCGAAACAGTCGCAGGATACGCAGATAATCTTCGCGAATGCGCGCGGTGGGATCGCCGACGAAGCGCACATGGCCAGCTAGAAGATCGGCGACGCCGCCGACCGTGTCGAACACTTCGCCGTCTGCATTGGCATAGAGCGCATTCATGGTGAAGTCGCGGCGCTGCGCGTCTTCCTCCCAATCTTTCGTGAAAGCCACAACCGCACGGCGGCCATCGGTCGAAACATCGCGGCGCAGTGTCGTCACTTCAAAGGGCTTGCCATTCGATACAGCGGTGATCGTGCCGTGTTCGATTCCGGTGGGAACAGCCTTCAATCCGGCGGCTTGGATTTTCTCCGTCACTACCTGCGGCGTCAGCGGCGTTGCGATGTCGATATCATCCACGTCGCGGCCAAGCAGCGCATTGCGTACCACACCGCCGACGAATCGGGCGTCACCGAGCGCATCCATCACCGCGCGTGTTTCCGGCGCGGTCATCCAAGCGTGGCGAGCGGGATCGAGTTTGGTCATGGCGCTTTCAAACGGTCCGCAAGGCCGACAAGAATGGCCGCGGTTGCGCCCCATATATAATGCGGGCCGTAATTATAGGCATAGAATTCGCGTACCTGCCCGCGCCATTCGCGGCTCTGCCTTTCGCGGTTCTTCGGGTCGAGCAGGAACGTCAGCGGCACTTCGAACACGTGCTGCACTTCAGCGGGGTTCGGCATCAGCGTGAAACCGGGCGAAAGAATTCCGACCACCGGCAGGATCGCAAAGCCAGTACCGGTCTCATATCCATCCATGAATCCGGCGACGTCGACATGATCGGCGGTGATGCCGGTTTCCTCATGCGTTTCGCGCAACGCGGTTGCGAGTGCTGACTCGTCGCCCTCGTCCATCCGTCCACCGGGAAAACTCACCTGTCCCGCGTGGCGCGAAAGATGCTCTGTGCGCTGCGTGAACAGCATCGTCGGTTCAGTGCGCGCAACGATAGGAACGAGAACAGCAGCGGGCGCGAGGTTGCGCGCACCCGGCGGCGGTTTGAATTCCGGATTGAAATCGTAATCGCCGCGCGTGGTGGGGATGAGTTTGCCGTTCGGCGTATCCGGCAGTAGCCGCGAACGGAGGAATGCGAAGTTGCGATCTACAATGCGCGCGGTCAGCGCGCTCGGCGAAAGTTCACCGGTTTCACTCATACCGGCTCGCCCAACGGAAACGCCACGCCGCCGCTCCACAACACCAGCTTGCCTGCGTATTCACCTTCGCCGGGCACAGCGATCTCTGCTAGTTGGTAATAAACATTGCGCGAAATCTTCGCCTCCAGCCCGCTGCGCACATGCACATAAGGCGATGGTTCGCGCGTGACGGGATCGATCGGCACGCGGATCGGATTGTCGCGTCCGGCAACCGTCTCGTCGCCGACGTTGGTCGTGAACATCAGCTTCTGTTCGTGCCCCTCGCCTTCCACGTGCAACAGCACCGCGAGGAACGGCGCATCCTCCACCACGATCCGCATCTTCTCGGCGGGCGTGACGAGCACATAGTCGTCGCCGTCTTTGCGCAAAATCGTCGAGAACAGTCGCACCAGTTCGCGCCGCCCGACCGGCGTTCCTTCGTGGAACCACGTGCCGTCGCGCGCGATGCGGATATCAATGTCGCCGCAATGGGCGGGATGCCACTTATCGACCGGCGGCAGCCCGCGCCCCGCGGCGGTTTCCCGCTGCAAGCTCGCAAGTCCAAGGGCAAAACCGTCTGCCATAAACTTCCTTTAAGACCCTCACGCCGTTGTGCGACCCGGACCTTAGCCATAAGCCGCGAGGCCAGTTGCGCGGGCGCGTCCGCGATGCAACATAGGCCTTGCGCAAGCCGTCCCGCGCGTCGTTTTTAAGCGGGGAATCAGGAAGATAGGCGCGCGTCCGCAGAGCGGCAACTGAGCCGTTTGTGCGTTACCTTCTCCGCCAATTCAGGGCGCTTGCATGAGCGATACTCTCGATACCGATTCCCAGGCCGTCGCCGAAGCCCAAAAGGCCGGCGAGCTTTTCGGCCATGTGCGCGCTACCGTCGGCAAAGTGATTTTTGGTCAGAACGCGGTCATCGATCAGACATTGGTGACGCTGCTTGCAGGCGGTCATGGATTGCTCATCGGCGTGCCGGGCCTGGCGAAGACGAAATTGGTCGAGACGCTCGGTGTCGTGCTTGGCCTCGACTGGAAACGCATTCAGTTCACACCCGATCTGATGCCAGCGGACATCATCGGCTCCGAAGTGCTGGAAGAAGACAGTGGCAGACGTTCTTTCCGTTTCATCAAAGGTCCGGTGTTCACGCAGCTTTTGATGGCGGACGAAATCAACCGCGCATCGCCGCGAACACAATCGGCGCTTCTGCAATCGATGCAGGAGAAGCATGTGACGGTCGCGGGTGCGCGTTCCGATTTGCCAAAGCCGTTCCATGTTCTCGCCACGCAGAACCCGCTGGAGCAGGAAGGCACCTATCCGCTGCCCGAAGCGCAGCTCGATCGTTTTCTATTGCAAATCGACGTCGGCTATCCCGATCCCGAGTCCGAAAAGAAGATGATGCTTGCCACAACGTTCGGCGACGAGGAACTTCCGGGCGTGATCTGTACGCCACAGGTTCTGATGGAAGCGCAATCCATCGTGCGGCGCTTGCCGGTTGGGGAGAAAGTCGTCGATGCGATTTTGAAACTGGTGCGCGCAGCGCGGCCCGATGAAGGCGGCGCGAGCGATATCCGTCAGTTCATTTCGTGGGGACCGGGCCCGCGCGCTTCCCAAGCCTTGATGCTAGCGGTTCGCGCGAAAGCGCTGATCGAAGGCCGTTTTGCGCCGAGCGTGGACGACGTGATCGCGCTCGCGCATCCCGTGCTGCGCCATCGCATGGCACTCAATTTCTCCGCGCGCGCAGAAGGCACGACGATCACGGACGTGATCGATCGTCTCTGCCGGAGCATTCTTTGACCGCTGAAAAGCCGCGGCTGCGTGAGGAGGCCGAGCAGCTAGCGTCCGGCCTTCCACCCCTGTTGGTTTCAGCCGAGCGATTGGCATCTCTTGTCAGTCTCGGCGTGCATGGCCGCCGCAAATCCGGCATGGGCGAGACGTTCTGGCAGTTTCGCCGCTTTCAGGCGGAAGACGCGTCGAGCACGATCGATTGGCGCCAGTCCGCAAAGTCGCAACATCTCTTTGTGCGCGAGCGTGAGTTGGAAGCCGCCGAAGCGGTGTGGCTGTGGCGCGATGCATCCGCTGGTATGCGTTTCAAATCCGAATTCGCGGAAGTGACGAAGATCGATCGCGCGAGCGTGCTGGCGCTGGCCTTGTGCGCGCTGCTAGTGCGCGGTGGCGAGCGCGTTGCGCTCTATGGCGATGGCCGGTCGCCATCCAGCGGGCGTGCCGCACTCCATCGCATCGCGCATGACATGTTGGAGACCGCGCCATCTGACGATGCGCTGCCGCCGGATGCGCCGATCTCGAAGAATTCCCAATTCGTCTGGTTCAGCGATTTTCTTTCGCCGCTGGGCGAAATCGAAACGACGTTGCGGCGTCTGGCGCGTGCAGGTGCCAGTGGGCACCTCGTCCACATTGTCGATCCAGCGGAAGAGGATTTTCCATTCCAGGGCAGAACGCGATTTGAAACGCCTGCCGG
>DASZML010000115.1:0-8752 GCA_035551875.1 Rhizomicrobium sp. | reverse complement strand
CATAAAGCACATCTTTCGCGGCCTTTATGACCGGGCGCACCTTTTCTTTCGATAAGGATTCGGGGATTTCTACTGCCGGTGGCAGTCGGGGCGGAAACCCGTCGATCGCCTTTGGATTTTCTTGGAGGGACTAAATGAATTCGAATCTGTTGAAAGCCGCGTTGCTTGCTTCGGGAGCGGCACTGGTGTTCGGCGCCGCCGCGCCGGCGCAAGCGGACCCCGTGCTGTCGGGCTATGTCGATGCCTGGGCAGCGCTCGGAAGTTACTCGGAATCCTCCCGCAACGCCTATTATTACGGGGGTGAGCCGACTGACGATACGCCCTGCGACAACGACACGAATATCTGCGCGGGCCATTATCACGATCATTTTAATATGCTGGGTGGCGATGGCCGCGCCGCGATCCAATGGAATTCGGGGTTCGGCATCCAGTTGGACGCACAGGGTTCGGATGCGAATTTTCACGACTACGGCGATGGCTACGATTCAGAAACGACAGATCTCGCGGCGCACTTTTTCCAGCGCAGCGACGACATGCTATGGGGCGGATTCGCCTCGATCGGCGGAACGGATGACGCGCGCTTTGGAACGGTGGGCGCAGAATTCCAGAAATATTGGAACGATTGGACTTTCTATGGGCAGGCGAGCTGGTCTAAAGGCCTGACAAGTTGGGGCTCCGAAGATCATAACGATTCATGGAACTTCAATGTCCAGGCGCGCTACTTCGTCAGTTCTCACCTGCTTCTGACAGGTGGCGTGGGTTTCGACACCGGCGGCAGTCATTGGACAGAATGTTGCGAAGCCTATTACCATTTCCACCAGGACAATTGGAACTGGACGTTGCGCGCCGAATGGCTGATGGACAATCTGCCCATCAGTATCTTCGGCGAATATGACGGTAGCTATTCGCACGATCGCGGTCACATCGACTCCTCCGATGGGGAGGGTTACGCCGTCAACTCGCGCGGTCGCACCGACGGAAACCTGTTCATGATCGGCGTTCGCCTGTTCCTGAACCAACAGGACCTGATGACGAACGACCGCACCGGGGCGAGCCTGGAAGACTTCAACCCGTGGACGGGCAAGTACAGCACGATGGGCCAATTCGACGACGGCAATGGCGCGTACTAGTTTCTAACCTCCAGCAACATAGTCAGAGCGCGCCGCCCAGCCGGGCGGCGCGTTTGTTTTTGGCGATCCCGACGATAACGCGCTAAATTCCAGATCAGCGAACAGCATGGCCGAAATCGAGATCGCCTCATACGAATGCCGGCCCGACGCCCGAACGCTTACCGAACGGGCGACGTTCGTCGTCACCGATTACCCGACCGGCACGGACGAAGCGCTACTCACTTACGCTGCCGAGCTGAAGACCGGGCGGCAGGACGTGGCCGCCGCATTTCCCGACCGTCTTCCGACGGTCCATCCGGTCCAAGAGATGGCGCGCCCGTTGCTCGATCCGTTCCACAACGTCATGCTCTCTACGACCAAGCTCTATTTTCCGCTGCACACCGACGAGTACTTTGCGAAGAGCCCCTCACGTTTCGTGTTGCTCCTTTGCCTGATCCCTGCCGAGATTGGCGGGACAACACTGGTGGCGCACATCGATGGCATCGCAGCAGATCTCGACGCCGAAACACGCATCGCGCTGATGAAACCTATCTACCCCACGCAGGTTGGACCCCGGCCGCTTTTGGAAGAGACGGCTGACGGCCTCAGCATCCGCTTCAACGAGCTCGAGGTGATGCGCGCCAAGGAATTCAACCAACAATTCCTACCGTTGCCGGAAGAATCGCGCCGTGCGATTGCCCAACTCCGCGCCGCCGCCGAGCGGCGCACACGGCGCTACGACCTCAAAACCGGTGACTGCCTTGTCATCCACAATCATCGCACATTGCATGGCCGCACCGCGTTCAGCGGAAGCGCGCACCGGCTTATGAAGCGCGTCCGGATCAAATAGGATCGCCGTTTTGCACCAGTTCTTGACGCTTCGTTAGTGCGCAGCGCGCGCTTTACGCTTCCTTCACCACGTTCGCTGCGATGAATCGCGTTTAAGTGCGCGATGGCGCTCTCATAGCCGAGGTTTCGGTGTCGCAAAGCGGGACCGTAAACCGGATTTTATCTCTATGGCGGGAAGATCGATGCGCGAAGAGTTGAGACGACGCATGCCCGCACAGACGATTCTGATTGTCGACGACGATCCGGTACAACGCCGCCTTCTGGAGGCCGCGATCACGCGCTCCGGCATGCCGGTGGTGAGTGCACCCGGCGGACAGCCCGCGCTCGATCTTCTTTCCGGACCGCGGGGCGATCAGGTCGCGCTGATGCTTCTGGATCTTCTCATGCCCGATATGGACGGCATGGAAGTGATGGAGAAGATGCGCGCGATGCATCCGGAAATGCCGGTCATCGTGCTCACCGCCAAAGGCGGGATCGATTCCGCCGTCGAAGCGATGCGCGCGGGCGCCAGCGATTTTCTCGTAAAGCCGGCCTCGCCGGAACGCATCACCGTTTCCATCCGCAACGCGCTGAAGATCGGCACGCTGTCGAACGAAGTTACGCGCCTTAAAAAGAAATCCGAAAACCGGCTGGTGTTCGACGACCTCGTCGCCTCGTCCGGCGAGATGAAGCAGGTCATTCGCCTGGGTCAGCGCGCAGCGCAATCGACCATTCCAATTTTGATCGAAGGCGAAAGCGGTGTCGGCAAGGAGCTCGTCGCCCGCGCCATCCAAGGCTCGTCCGATCGCGCCGGCAAACCGTTCGTGACGGTGAACTGCGGCGCTATCCCGGAAAACCTCATCGAATCCATTTTGTTCGGGCATGAGAAGGGTTCGTTCACCGGCGCGACCGACAAGCATCTGGGCAAATTCCAGGAAGCCGATGGCGGCACGCTCTTCCTCGACGAAATCGGCGAATTGCGCCTGGACATGCAGGTGAAGCTTTTGCGCGCGCTGCAGGAGGGGGAAGTCGATCCCGTCGGCGGCAAGCGTCCGGTGAAGGTGGACGTTCGCATAATCTCGGCCACCAATCGCGATCTGGCGGAGCGCGTGCGCGAAGGCCAGTTTCGCGAAGACCTCTATTATCGCCTCAACGTATTTCCCATCCACGTTCCACCGCTGCGCGAGCGCGGCGGCGATGTGCCGTCGCTCGCGCGGCATTTCATCCGCCGTTTCGCGGCGGAAGAGAGCAAGCCCGTCACGGGCTTGACGCCGGATGCGACCGATCTGATCGAGCGTTTCAACTGGCCGGGCAATGTGCGCCAGCTGGAGAATACGATCTTTCGCGCTGTCGTTCTTTGCGATTACACGACGCTGGACGTTTGCGATTTCCCGCAAATCGCCGCCGCATTGGGCGTCGAATTACGCGCCCGCCAAACACTTCCGATGGGAACGCCGGTTGCGGCGCCCGTCTCAGCCACGCCGCCGGAGCTTCGTTACCATCACGCGACGGCACCAGAATCGATGCAACAGCGCGCTTCGCCTTATGGTCTGTCAACGACCGACGGCGCCGGCCATATGCGCAAGCTCGAAGAGATGGAAGCGGAGATCATCCGCCTCGCAATCTCGCGCTACGAAGGCCACATGTCCGAAGTCGCGCGGCGCCTGGGCATCGGCCGCTCGACGCTCTACCGCAAGCTCAAAGAGCT
The DNA here is from genome assembly GCA_035551875.1 of Rhizomicrobium sp. Taxonomy (GTDB): domain Bacteria; phylum Pseudomonadota; class Alphaproteobacteria; order Micropepsales; family Micropepsaceae; genus Rhizomicrobium. The sequence continues at coordinate 5,107 of DASZML010000115.1, read as the reverse complement.
TGGGTTGGAGCAGCATGTCGAAGGCGAAGAAGACCAGCGCGCAGCAGGCTGATCAATCGCGTTTCATTCCAAGGGCGGACAGATAGAGATCTAGGATCGCGTCCTGTTCCTGGCGGTCGGCCGTATCGAGTTTCCGCAAGCGTACGACCTGACGCATGATCTTGACGTCAAAGCCGGTGCCTTTGGCTTCCGAATAGACTTCGCGGATGTCGGCGGCGAGCGCCGCCTTCTCCTCTTCGAGCCGCTCGATGCGTTCGATGAAGGATTTCAGATGCTCTTTCGCGAAGCCCGATTTGACCATGACCCGTCTCTAATTATCTTGGGGCGCGGACCGTAACGGGCGTCCAAAACCGGCGCAACGCCGCCAACAACGCTAGTTGTGGGCTTTTTGCGACTTTGCGAAAGCCGCCAGTTGTTCCGGCGTAGCCTCTTTCTGGTAGCGCTTTTTCCACTCCGTCGGCGGCATGCCATACACGATCTCGCGTGCTTGATCTTTCTCCAGCGCGATGCCCCTTTCGGCGGCCGCTTCGCGATACCAGTCACCCAAGCAGTTGCGGCAGAAGTTCGCGAGGTTCATCAGATCGATGTTCTGCACATCGGTGCGTTCGCGTAAGTGTCCTACGAGACGGCGGAACGCTGCCGCTTCTAGCTCAGTTCGTGTTTTCTCATCCATGTTGGGCGTTCCTTTCGGCGTGGGCAGCACGCGCGTATAGCGTACCTCTGCCGGTCCCATGTCTTTCAGTGCTTCGTCGATGATCGGTTTCAGGCGCGCGGCGAATGCGTCTGCCATTTCGCGCGTGGCGATCAGATCTTGCCTTATTTCGATCAGAACATGCGGCAAGCCGTTGCCGGTGCCATGCGCCCACATGCAATCGCCTTCGAGTTCGCCGCGATAGGGTTCGTTGTCACCGACGGTAAACCCCGCCCGGGCGAGCGCCGCCATCAGCGGTTTTGCGAGGCGTCCATCCTTGTCCCACAACACACCAACGTCCCAAGGCCGTTTGAATCCTTTCCACACCGGCGTAAAGCTGTGCATTGAGATGATCGTTGGTACGACACCGGCGTCGCGCGCCACCGCGATCTCTTTGGCAATCGCATCATGATACGGCGCGAAATAGGCCGCGAGGCGATGCGCGATTTCCTGTCCATCGGCATCGTGGTTACCCGGAATGATGCGCCCATCGGACAGTTTCATTACCAAGGTCGGGTCGTCCGCGCCGCGGTTGAGATCGATCAAAAGCCGCGACCATCGTGCCAGCACCGCTCGCGCGCCATAGGCCGTCGCCAGCGCCCGCGTCACATGCGCCGCGCCGATGTCAGAAGCGATATGCGTCGCAAATTGGCCGTGTTCCAGGCCCAGTGTCCCATACGCATCCGGCAGCGCATTCGACGCATGATCGCACACGAAGATGATTTTGCAGTTTGCGCGGGCGGGCGCGAAAAGCTCAAAGGCGGATTCGGACTCGGATTCGGGCATGCGCACAGTCTAACCCGCCTCCGCGTTGACAGCGCGAGTTCCTTGCGCGACATGCTGTGCATGCGATTTGCCCTCGCTTTTGCCGCGCTCACCCTTCTCACCCTGCCCGCCCATGCCGCGCTTCAGGTCTGCAATAAGACCGCGAAGCCGACGCGCGTGGCGGTCGGCCGATTCGATGGCACGGCGTGGATCAGCGAAGGCTGGTGGACGCTCCAGCCCACCCGCTGTGAGACTGTGGTGCCGGGAAAGCTCAACGCGCGTTACTACTACCTCTATGCCAACGATGGTGGCGCCGGCAGCTGGGACGGATCGCGCGATTTCTGTGTGGCGGCGAATGACAAATTCCAAATCCACGGTCGCGGAAACTGCGCGAAGGCCGGATATGACCGCAAAGGCTTTTTCAGTGTCGATACCCACAGCAAGATCGACTTCACCCAGATACTTTCGGATTAGGCGATGAAACGCGCGCGCAAAACAAAAATCGTCGCCACCTTGGGACCGGCGTCCAACACGCCGGACAAGATGAAGGCGCTGTTCGAAGCAGGCGTCGACGTGTTCCGCATCAATATGAGTCACGCCGATCACGATCATCTCCGCCTGCTGCAAACGCGCATCCGCGAACTGGAGCAGGAAGTGAAACGACCGATCGGCATTCTCTGCGATCTGCAAGGGCCGAAAATTCGTCTGGGCACATTGCCCGGCGGTAAAGTGAAACTCGAACAGGGCCAGCGCGTCCGCTTGCTACGAGAAGCGTCGTCAAACGATCCGGGGATTTTGCCGGTGCCGCATGCCGAAGTGTTTGCGGCGTTGAAGCAGAAACATTGTCTGCTGATCGACGATGGCAAGGTGCGCTTGCGGACATTCGCGTCGAAGCCGGACTCCGCTGAAGCCTTCGTCGAAGTCGGCGGCGTGGTAAGCGACCGCAAAGGCGTGAACTTGCCGGACACGCTGCTGCCCGTTTCGGCGATGACCGACAAGGATCGCAGCGATCTTGAAGCGGCGCTTCAGCTCGGTGTCGATTGGATTGCGCTTTCCTTCGTGCAACGGCCCGAAGATGTCGCCGAGTTGCGCAAGCTTGTGCGCGGGCGCGCGGGCATTTTGTCAAAGATTGAAAAGCCAAAAGCCATCGAGTCGCTCGACGCCATCCTTGAACTGTCAGATGCACTGATGGTGGCGCGCGGCGACCTTGGCGTGGAATTGCCGCTCGAAGCCGTGCCGGGATTGCAAAAACGCATCACGCGCGCCGCGCGCAACGCTGGCAAGCCCGTGATCGTCGCGACGCAGATGCTGGAGTCGATGATCAACGCCCCGGCGCCGACACGCGCCGAAGTATCGGACGTTGCGACTGCCGTGTTCGATGGCGCGGATGCTGTGATGCTTTCGGCTGAGACCGCGTCGGGCTCATATCCGGTAGAAGCCGTCACCGTAATGGATCGCACCGCAGCGGCCGTCGAAGGTGATCCGTTGTTTCAATCCTACATCGATGCGCAGCGCGATCCGCCGCGCGAAACGACAGCCGACGCCATCATGCAGGCCGTCCACGAGGTCACGCACACCATCCATGCGCGCGCCATAGTGAGTTGGACGAAATCGGGATCGACCGCGCTCCGTTGTGCCCGCGAACGGCCGGAAGCGCCGATCCTGGCGCTGACCCCGCTGATGGAAACGGCGCGCCGGCTCTCCGTCGCCTGGGGTCTGCACTGCGTCCACACCGAGGATGCACACGATCTGGACGACGTCGTCGAACGCGCAACGGAATTCGCTTACAGCGAAGGCTTTGCAAAATCGGGCGAGCGCATCGTCATCACCGCGGGCGTGCCCCTGGGCACGTCGGGCTCGACCAATTTGCTGCGCGTGGCGTTTGTGGGTGGGAAGTAGCTACGAGGTCAGATCGCAACCGCTCATCGTGGAAGTCGGCACGACTTTCAGATCGCGGAATGTGATCTGGCCAAATTCCTGAAACGCGTCGCCCGCAATGCTTTTATAGACCCAGACCTTTCCGTTGTTGGAAATCGTCTGATAATCCTCGATATCCATCGTCCAGATGCCGTTCGAGGCCTGCGTGATCATTCGCAGTTTGCCGCCTTCATAGGTCCAGGTTCCGGTGTCGACATGTTCGATCGCTTGCGGCTTGAGGCATTTGTGGAAGGTGACGCTAAAGGTACCGTCGGGGCGAAAATGGGAGAGCGCAATGGTCGTCGCACCGCCATATGTCGCTTCCTCGTACCAATCACCGACGATGGATGTTTCCGCGGCCTGTGCGGTGGTCGCGAGCGCCAAAAACACGGCGAAGGTCAGCGCGCGCATCTCGATCAAATCTTCTCGCCTTCAACTTCGCGCGCGAGCTTGGTCACCGCGTCATTCACGCCCTGAAACCACGGATCGATGGCTTGCGCTCTACGGAAATATTGCAGCGCCTGCTTCTTGTCGCCGTAGTCGGCAAGAATTCCGGCAAGCTCCGCGCACGCCTGAAACTCGTGCGGATTGAGCGTGATCGTTCTCTGATAGGCGGCGATCGCACCGGTATCGTCATTCGCAGATTGAGAAAGCTCACCCAGATGCCGCCAGCCTTCGGCATAGCTGGGCGCGATTTCCGTGACGTCGCGGACAAGCTCATGTGCGGTGGCCGCATCACCCGCCTGCAGTGCGGCGCTGGCACGCGTCATTAGAAGATCGACACTCGGGCTACCTGACTGTGCGAACAGGGTCAGCAATTCTGTTTCGAGAGGCTTTGCGTTCTCCGCCGACCCGGCCTTGGCCAGCTTCGATATCAGCCCGTCGATCTGCTGCTGTGCGCCCGCCGCGAGTTGCTGTGCGGCAAACGCAGGCGTCGCGAGTGCGAGACAAACAAGCGGGATGAGAATACGCATGCGGCGACGATAACGCGCCGTAAGCGGGCCTGCCATCCCGATAAAATTATGAAAAAGCCGTAGGTCTTAACCCTGGCGTGCTTTAAAGCGCGGGTTCTTTTTATTGATGACGTAGGTACGACCTTTGCGCCGGACGATCCGGCAATCCTTGTCGCGCTTCTTGAGCGAGCGGAGCGAGTTGCGGATCTTCATAGGAGTGCCTTCAAAATACCGGGAAAGGGGTCGAAAAAGAGCGCGGAAACTAGTGGCCGGGCATGGCCCTGTCAACCGGCGTTCGTCACTTCCGCTGGAACCGGAAACGGTTGATTTTGTTAGGGTTTGGCATGGTTTTGCATCGGGGGAATGGGGTCTTGGTTCGGGGGAGTTTGGGAATTGCGATTCTGGCGGCGCTGACCGCCTGTGCTACGCCGTCTCCAGGGGAGGCGCGGCACACCGGTACTACCCTAGCCGCCGTGCCGTCCATTGCGCCTGTCGCGCCCGATCCTCAGGACCTGAAGTTCGCAGCTTTCATCGCCAGCTTTCGCAACACCGCGCTCGCTGCCGGCATCCGTCCGGACATTTACGATGCTTCTGTGAATGGCATTCACCGCAACCCGCGCGTCGAGCAGATGAACCTTCAGCAGCCGGAGTTTATCAAGCCGGTGTGGACTTATCTTGACGGCGCCGTATCCGACGATCGTGTGGGCAATGGCGAAGCACTGCTCGCCGCCGACGCTGCCATGCTCGCCAATCTCGAAAGCAGATATGGCGTGCCGAAGGA
>DASZML010000114.1:0-5066 GCA_035551875.1 Rhizomicrobium sp. | reverse complement strand
AATTCCGATGATTGCAACGGAGAGAAGCCGCCGAGCGGAAAGAACGGCACGTAGGCGATATTGTGCTTCGCCAGATCGGCGATCATCTCGTCATCGTGGCGTTGTGCGACGTTGTACATGTTCTGCACGCACACAATCTCGCCCATGGCGCGTGCTTCCGCGATCTGCTTTTCCGCTACGTTGCTGAGGCCGATGTGTTGTACGAGCCCTTTGCGTTGTAGCTCCAGCATTGCTGAGAACCGTTCCGCCAGCGATGTGTCGCCGCGCATGCCATTAGACTCGCCAACGCGCAGATTTACGACAGCGAGCGAATCCAATCCGAGATTGCGCAGGTTGTTATGCACGGCTTGCGTCAGTTCCGCGGCAGTTGGCGCGGGTAGCCACGCGCCCTGTTGGTCGCGGCGATAACCGATCTTCGTTACGATTGTGAGATTATCCGGATAGGGATGCAGAGCTTCGCGAATGATCTGGTTCACCACATGCGGTCCATAGAAATCCGAGGTGTCGATGTGATCAACGCCAAGTGCAATCGCTTCGCGCAGCACCGCGACAGCTGCCGCGCGATCCTTCGGCGGACCGAATACGTGAGGACCAGCCAGCTGCATGGCGCCATAGCCCATGCGATGCACGCTGCGGCTACCGAGCTTGAACGTCCCACCAAGTTTTTCTTGTGACATATGAGTCTCTCTTATCTACGAGCCTTTGTACGCGCCTTGCCGTTTCTCAAAGAATGCGGCGACAGCTTCGGCGTGATCCGATGTGAGATGTGCCAGCGCCTGCGCCGCGGCGCTCATTTCCATGATCGTATCGAAACTCGTCATCTGCCCTTCGCGCATGAGCTTTTTCGTCATGCGCAGCACATCCGGCGGCTGGCGGCAGACGCGCGCCGCCAAAGCCATCGCTTCGTCCATCAGTGTTTGCCCCGAAACGACTTTGGACACCAATCCCCACGCAAGCGCGGTTTGCGCGTCGATCGTGTCGCCCGTAAAGAACAACTCGGCCGCGCGCGCATGACCGATTGTACGCGGCAATATCCACGCGCCGCCGTCGCCTGGCACCAACCCGATCTTGAGAAAGGTCGCGCCAAAGATCGCGCTGTCAGCGGCGATGCGCATATCGGCAAGGCACGCCACATCGTTGCCCAATCCAATTGCAGGTCCGTTCACCGCCGCGATCATCGGCACTTCGAGCGTCCACAGCGCGCGCACCATGCGATGAATGCCGTTGCGATAGCGCTCACGCAAATGCACGCCCACGCCAGAGAACGATCCGGAACGCTCGCGCATCGATTTGAGATTGCCGCCAGCCGAAAACGCTTTACCCGCGCCTGTCAAAATCACGCACCGCACCTCGCGGTCGGCGTTGATACGCGCCGCAGCCTCGGCGAACAAATCGCCGTCGCCCTCTTCGCCCAACGGATTGCGGGAATCCGGCCGGTTGATCGTCAGCGTGACGACGTGACCGGATTTGTCGAATAGCAGCGCGGACATAAGCAGTTCCTCGAAATTGTTGTTGACACGCTTAGGTTTAGCAGCAGCGCCACGAAATCCTAAAGCAAGCCTTAACCGATCTTTGTCACACTGCGAGACCATTCGCCAGCAACGGTTTTCGCCGTGATCACGCGCCGTCCCACTCAGCAGATTCATCCAGGCGAAGCTTTAAAAGCACGCTACGTGAAGACGCGCATGCGGATCGCCGATTTTTGCCGGACGGTGCGCATATCGGTTGCGCCGAAGCCGGAAGAAACATGGATCGCCGACGCAGAGCTGCGCCTCGTCCGCAGCAGCAATCGCGCAGCGCTCCTTCTGATGCCATTTGCTGCCTTTCTGATTTCGCTGGCGTTCAAGCCGTGGATATCGGTCACGATGCGTGGTGCATGGTGGATGGCGGTCGCGGTCGTCAGTATTCTGATAGATTTCGCCAGCCGCCGCCTCGATCGCATGACAGGCCGCGATAACAAGACAGTCGCGTTCAAAGCGCGCGTCTATGTTGGCATGTCGTCACTCTTCTTCATCACCTGGTGTTCGATGGCGGTGATGTTGCGCTCCAGCGGGCACGACGAAAACCACATGCTCTTGGTTCTGATCCTCGCTTGCTCGATGGCGGGTTCGATTGTGGTCAGCTCCGCGCATCCGGCCACAGCGGTCAGCACGTTCGTCATTCACGCCGTGTTTCTCACCGTGCCCGCTGCGCTCTGCACAAGCCAGTTAAGCCACATCCTTGCGGCTTTGTCCGGTGTCTTCGCACTTCTGCTGGCGGGACAGCTTGTCGGATTGATCGGTGGCGTGCAGCGGCTTCTGATGCTGGAGCACGAACGTGCCGAACAGGTTCAGGATCTGCGCGCGGCCAAGCAGGAATCCGATCGGGAACGCGCGCGGGCTATTGCTGCCGGTAAAGCAAAATCGCAATTCCTTTCGAACATGAATCACGAATTGCGCACGCCGATGAACGCGATCCTCGGCTTCTCAGAACTCATCAAGAGCAAGGCGCTCGGCAATGCGGTCGACAAATATGTCGAATATGGCGAAATCATTCATGGCTCCGGCGAGCAGATGCTGCGCTTGATCACCGACATGCTGGACCTGGCGAAAATCGAAGGCGGAAAGCTGTCGTTGCGCGAAGCCGATGTTGCTTTGGATCTTGTTATCCTCGATTCCGTGACTGTTCACGAACACATAGCTGAGACGCGCCGCATCGCGCTTCGCAGCGAGATTGAGCGGAACTTGCCGAAAGTGTTTGCCGACGAGCGCGGTACACGGCAGATGATCGGCAATCTGCTTTCCAATGCGATCAAGTTCACGCAGGCCGGCGGGCGCGTGACGGCGTTCGCGCGCACGCTGAGCGACGGACGTATTGCATTCGGCGTCGAAGACACGGGCCTTGGCATCGCCGCCGAAGATCAACCACATGTCTTCGAACGTTTCGGCAAGAAGCGTTCGGATGTGACCACATCGCAGGAAAAAGGCACGGGCCTGGGCCTCGCCATCGTCAAAGGCTTTGCCGAAGCCCATGACGGCAGCGTGGAACTCGAAAGTGCTGTCGGTGCCGGCACCCGCGTGACGGTCTATCTGCCTGCCGAACGCCTCATTCGCGGCGAAATGCGCGCGAGCGCCTAACCGAGCGAAGCGTAACGCTTCAAATGATGATCGGTGTTGCCATAGAGCGTGTCGAGCATCGTCAGCCGCTTGAAGTAATGACCGACATTCAGCTCATCGGTCATGCCCATGCCGCCGTGGATCTGCACGGCCTGCTGGCCGACGAAACGCCCTGACTTACCGATCTGCACCTTCGCTGCGGACGCAGCCTTCTTCCGCTCCACCTCGCTCTCGCCGAGTTTCAGCGTCACCATATAGGTGATGGATGAGGACTGTTCGTAGTTGATGAACATGTCCACCATGCGGTGCTGCAACACCTGAAACTTGCCGATCGGCACGCCGAACTGTTTGCGAGTTTTTGAATACTCGACGGTCGCGTCGAGCAGCACTTTCATGGCGCCGACGGCTTCGGACGCATGCGCCGCGATGGCTTCGTCCGTCACCTGATCGATCAGCTTCAATCCGTCATCCGCCGTACCGATGAGATTGGAAGCCGGCACTTCAACATTCTCGAATGTGACTTCGGATGCGTGCAGACCGTCGATGGTTGGATAATCTCGCGTCGTGATGCCTCTGGATTTCTTGTCGACGACGAAAACGCTGACGCCCTTCGCATCGCGCTGGCCACCGGACGTACGCGCCGTGACGATGAGCGCATCCGCCCACGGCCCGCCAAGCACAACGGCTTTCTGGCCGTTCAGAACATAATTCCCGCCGGACTTCTTCGCCGTCGTCGTAAGATCGGCGTAGTTGAAGCGGCCTTGCGGTTCGGCGAATGCAAACGCCAGGATCGTTTCGCCAGCCGCGATCTTGTTCAGCCATTCCTGTTTCTGGGCCTCGCTGCCACCGTGATTGAAGAAACCACCACCGACGACCACCGTCGAAACATACGGCTCAACGACGAGCGCTTTGCCGAACTCTTCCATCACGACCATCGTATCGACAGCGCCGCCGCCGAGGCCCCCATAGGCCTCTGGCAAAGGCGCAGCCGTGAGGCCGAGTTCAGCGAATTGCTTCCAGGTGTCCTTGCTCCAGCCTGGTTCGGCGCGCGAGACCTTCTTGAAATGCTCGAACGAGTAGTTGTCGGCCAGATATTTCTGCACCGAATTGCGCAGGAGCGTCTGCTCCTCCGTGAAAGCGAAATCCATAAGCGTCTTCCCTGATGCTGCCCGGCTCTTAAAGGCCGAGAACTGCTTTCGCAATGATGCCGCGCTGAATCTCGTTTGAGCCGCCGAAGATCGAGACTTTGCGCATGTTGAAATAGTGGCCGGCCTGGCCCGACGCATAATCTGGTCCCGGCGGATATTCGTTGTCGCCGAAATACCGGTCATACGGATAGGCGTAATAACCGACCGCCTCGAGCGTCAGTTCCGTGAGCCGTTGCTGAATCTCCGTGCCTTTGATCTTCAGGATGGAGCTTTCCGGGCCTGCCATCTGACCTTTGGATTCCTGCGCCAGAGTGCGTAACTCAGTGAATTCCAAAGCCGCCAACTCGACTTCCGTCTCCGCAACTTTGCGCGAGAACTCATCCGTCTCGATCAACGGCTTGCCGTCCAGCATTTCGGCGCGGCCGATTTCTTTCAGGCGCTCGATCGCTTTCTTGGAACGCGCGACACCAGCAATGCCAGACCGCTCATTCACAAGAAGGAATTTCGCGTAGGTCCAACCCTTGTTCTCTTCGCCGACGCGATTTTCGACGGGCACTTTCACGTTGTCGAAAAACACTTCGTTCACTTCATGTGCACCGTCCAGAACGATGATCGGCTTCACGGTGATGCCCGGCGTCTTCATGTCGATCAGCAGGAACGTAATACCTTCCTGTTGTTTCACGCTCGCATCGGTGCGGACGAGACAGAAAATCCAGTCCGCATATTGCGCGAGCGTGGTCCACGTCTTCTGACCGTTGACGATGTAATGGTCACCCTCGCGCACGGCTTTGGTTTTCAGCGAGGCGAGATCGGAACCGGCGCC
>DASZML010000113.1:0-3160 GCA_035551875.1 Rhizomicrobium sp. | reverse complement strand
AACATTATCGATCGCACCAACGAATTGAACCGTCTCGCGGAAAATAATTTCCGCTCGAACGCCGTCAAACTCGAAGATCTTGCCTTCCAGCCGCAGGATTCGCGCGCGCGACATCCCCGCAATGTGCGGGTGTTGCCAAAGTCACGTGACTTTCATTAGGCGCACGCTATCGGCGGCATGCTAAACACCCCCTCAGAGAAAGCAGGAGGAACACATGCAATACGTCCGTCTCGGCAAAACCGGTCTCGAAGTCTCGCGCATCTGTCTGGGATGCATGACGTTCGGAGAACCCAATCGCGGCAACCACACCTGGACACTGCGCGAAGAAGAAAGCCGGCCCATCCTCAAGCGCGCCCTCGAGCTCGGCATAAATTTTCTCGATACCGCAAACGTCTATTCCGATGGAACGTCCGAAGAATTCGTCGGCCGCGCGATCAAGGATTTCGCCAAACGCGACGAGATCGTTTTGGCCACCAAAGTCCACGGCCGCATGCGTCCCGGCGCGAATGGCGCGGGTCTTTCACGCAAGGCAATCCTCTCCGAAATCGACCACAGCCTGAAACGGTTGGGCACCGACTATGTCGATCTCTATCAAATCCACCGTTGGGATCCGAAAACGCCCATCGAAGAAACGCTCGAGGCGCTGAACGATGTCGTCAAAGCCGGCAAGGCGCGCTACATCGGCGCCTCATCAATGTATGCGTGGCAGTTTAGCAAAGCGCTTTACACGTCGAAACAAAATGGATGGGCGTCATTCGTTTCGATGCAGAACCATCTCAATCTTCTCAACCGCGAAGAAGAACGCGAGATGTTGCCGCTGTGCGCACAGATGGGCATCGGCGTCATCCCATGGAGCCCGCTCGCGCGCGGCCGCCTGACCCGTGACTATGACGAAACCAGCGAACGTCAGCAAAGCGATGTGTTCGGCAACTATCTCTACGGCGCGATGCGCGACGCCGACCGGAAGGTCGTGGAAGCCGTCGCCGAAGTCGCCAAGGTTCGGGGCGTGCCACGCGCGCAAGTGGCGTTGGCTTGGGTTGCCCACAAAAACCCGGTCACGGCACCGATCATCGGCGCATCCAAGTTGAGCCATTTGGACGACGCGGTCGCCGCGATCGAACTGAAACTAACACCCGATGAAATCGCCAAACTCGAAACGCCCTACGTCCCGCATCCGGTCGTTGGATTTTAGGTCAGCAAGTTCTCGTCCGCCGCCGGCGATACCGGAATGGATTTTCCGTGTTTCTCTATGTTCGGCAGAAGTGCTGTCAGCAAACCAATGGCCGGCAGAAAGGCGCAGACATGGTAGGTGAATTCGATTCCAGCGCGATCGGCCAGCAGCCCGATCGCGGCAGCACCGATGCCGCCCATGCCGAACGAAAATCCGTAGAACATGCCCGACACCATGCCGACCCGGCCTGGCATCAACTCCTGCGCGTAAACAACGATAGCCGGGAATGCCGATGCCAGCAGCATGCCGATGACCACCGACAGCGCGCTCGTCCAAAATAAGTCCGCGTAAGGCAACAGGAGCGTGAATGGCAAAATGCCGAGGATAGAAACCCAGATCACCCATTTGCGCCCGATCTTGTCACCAATCGGTCCGCCGGCGAAGGTACCCGCTGCGACGGCCGCCAAAAACAAAAACAGATGCAGCTGCGCGTCCTGCACGGAAAGATGGAAATGGTGGATCAGATAAAATGTGTAATAGCTCGTGATGCTCGCCAAGTAAAAATATTTCGAGAAAATCAGCATCAGCAGAATAAACACTGAGAACACGATTTGGCGCTGCGTTAGGCCCGAATCCATCGCGCCTTGTTTCTTGGCAATGCGCGCGAGTCCATGATGCTTGTACCAACGGCCCACAAACCACAACACGGCAATCGAAACCACCGCGAACAGCGCGCACCATGCGATGGAACGATGGCCATATGTCACAACGACATATGCCGCCAGCACCGGCCCGAGCGCCGAACCGGTGTTGCCACCGACCTGGAATAACGATTGCGCCAGACCGTGCCGTCCGCCCGACGCCATACGCGCCACGCGAGATGACTCCGGATGGAACACCGACGAACCAATGCCGACCACCGCTGCCGAAGCCAGAACCATCGCGTAACTGTTGGCGAGACCCAATCCAATTAGCCCGACCAGTGTAAAGCCCGCACCGACCGGCAGAGAAAACGGCATCGGTCGCTTGTCCGAGACCAGGCCCACCACCGGCTGCAACAACGACGCCGTGCATTGAAAGACAAACGTGATCAGCCCCACCTGCGCGAACGACAGCGAGAACATCGTCTTCAGCGAGGGATAGATCGAGGGGATCAACGACTGCATCATATCGTTCAGGAGATGGCAGAAGCTGATGGCGAAGAGCACGGTAAAAGTCGTGGTCTGCGCAGCGGTTTGCGACTTGCTCAAAGGCGGTCCGATCCGATAGCGGTTGCCCGCTCTTAGGAGATGGTGCGATGCTTGTCGATAATGCGCACCGCCGCGCATGACCGAAAGTTGCAAAACGCATAAACTCGCCGCCATGCCTGATTCAACAAAAATCGAATCTCTCTTCGCGACACAGATTTACCGTGCGCAATTGCCCGCGCGGTTGAATACCGATTTGGCGAAGACGTGCCTTTCGCTCGCCGCGGAAGATCGCGCCGGACAGCGTTGGTCGAAGCAGCACGGTTACCGCGGATATACCTCCTACGCATCGCTCGACGATCTGCCGCAACGCGCCAGCGTGTTCGCCGATCTGGTTTCCGTCATTGATCGCCATGTTCGCACGTTCGGAAAAGCACTCGACTACACGCAGACAAAGCCGACTCTGGATTCGCTCTGGGCGAATGTGATGGACGAAGGCGCGGTCCACACAGGCCACATCCATCCGCACTCAGCGATCAGCGGAACCTATTATGTCGCGCTGCCGCAAAACGCTTCGGCCATTCGCTTCGAAGACCCGCGGCTACCGCTAATGATGTCGGCGCCTCCAAAGCGAGAGAATGCTAAGCGGCGCAATCAACCATTCGTCACCGTCGTACCGAAGCCCGGCACGCTGCTTCTGTGGGAAAGCTTCCTGCGCCATGAAGTCCCACAGAACGATGCGCGCGGAAAACGCATTAGCATGAGCTTTAATTACACCATGCGATAGAGATACTTGTGGCAA
>DASZML010000112.1:0-5796 GCA_035551875.1 Rhizomicrobium sp. | reverse complement strand
CGCGGACATCGAACTCACGCCCGGCGCGCGCATGGCGGTACCGTGCGGAATCGCGATGGCACTTCCGCACGGTTATGAAGCGCAAGTACGGCCGCGCTCCGGTCTGGCCCTCAATCACGGCATCACTTGCCTCAACGCGCCCGGCACCATCGACAGCGATTATCGCGGCGAAGTGAAAGCAATCCTCGTCAATCACGGCGACACGCCGTTCAAGATTTCGCGCGGCATGAAGATCGCACAGATGGTCATCGCGCGGCACGAGCATGCGCAGTTCACCGAAGTCTCTTCGCTATCCGCGACTGCGCGCGGGGAAGGCGGTTTCGGTTCAACAGGCCTCAAGCAGCAAAGCGATAGGCCAAACAATGATTCCACAATCCCACTGAAACGCGCCTGATATGCTGAAGCTCTCCCGAAAAACCATGCTCGCCCTTGAAGCGGTTATCGACATCGCTTTCAACGCGCGGCCCGAGCCCGTGCAGGCAAAAGAAATCACCGCACGTCAGGGCGTGCCGCAACGCTATCTCGAACAGGTGATGCAACAGCTTGTGCGCGCCGGCGTGCTGAAAGGCGTACGCGGACCGCGCGGCGGCTATCGCCTCGCGCGCGAGCGCAGGCGCATTTCCGTCGGCGATGTCGTGCGCGTGGCCGAGGCGATCGACGACGGCGAAGCAGAAAACCCCGAACCGCGTTCCGAACTCGGCACGCGCGTGGTGACACCGCTCATTGCACGGCTCCAGGATGAAGTGATGAAGCAGCTCGACGCCATCTCTATCGAAGATCTGTGCTCGCAGGCGCGCACGGCAGGCGTCGATTGCGGCGGGCGCTCCACCGCCGATTTTACGATCTAAAAAAGGATACGCTCATGGCAGACCGCAAACCCGGACGCGGCCGCATCTACAATTCCATTGTCGACACGATCGGCGACACACCGCTCGTCCGCATCGAAAAACTGGCAAAGGAAGCGGGCGCGAAAGCGGACATTCTGCTCAAGCTCGAATTCTTCAATCCCATCGCAAGCGTGAAAGACCGCATCGGCGTATCGATGATCGAGGCACTCGAGAAACAGAAGCTCATCACGCCTGGGAAGTCCACACTCGTCGAACCTACGAGCGGCAACACCGGCATAGCACTTGCGTTCGCAGCAGCGGCGAAAGATTACAAGCTCATCGTCGTAATGCCGGAATCCGTATCCACGGAACGGCGCAAGATGATTGCTCTCCTCGGCGCGGAGATCGTTCTCACCGATGCCACCAAGGGAATGCGCGGCGCGATCACAAAAGCGCAGGAGATCGTCGCGGCGACACCCGGCGCGATCATCCCGCAGCAATTCGAGAACCCCGCGAACCCGGACATTCATCGCCGCACCACGGCAGAAGAGATCTGGAATGACACGGACGGAAAAGTGGACGTCGTCATTTCAGGTGTCGGCACAGGTGGCACCATTACGGGCGTCGGTCAGGTGCTGAAGGCTAGAAAACCATCCGTCAGAATCATCGCGCTGGAACCGGAAGATTCACCGGTTCTTTCCGGCGGCCAACCTGGTCCGCATCCCATTCAAGGCATCGGCGCTGGATTCGTGCCATCGATTCTCGACCGTAAGGTGATCGATGAGGTCGTGACCATCGGTAACGAAACTGCGTTCGACATGGCGCGCAAAGCGGCGCGCATCGAAGGCATTCCCGTCGGCATTTCGTCCGGCGCTGCAATCGCGGGCGCGTTGGAAGTTGGCGCGCGGCCGGAGATGGCCGGCAAAACGATCGTGGCGATCATCCCCTCTTTCGCCGAACGTTATCTCTCTACCGCGCTTTTCGAAGGCATTGGATAAGGAAACCCATGAAGCTCTATTACGCCCCCGGCGCTTGTTCCATGTCGCCGCATATCATCGCGCTCGAAGCGGGTATTCCTGTTGAGTTGGTGAAAGTCGATCTCAAAGCGCACAAGACCGAAAACGGCGAGGATTTTTACAAGATCAATCCCAAGGGATATG
This sequence comes from Rhizomicrobium sp., assembly GCA_035551875.1. Classification (GTDB taxonomy): domain Bacteria; phylum Pseudomonadota; class Alphaproteobacteria; order Micropepsales; family Micropepsaceae; genus Rhizomicrobium. The sequence continues at coordinate 3,809 of DASZML010000112.1, read as the reverse complement.
TCCCGGCGCTAGAACTGGATGACGGCCACCTGCTCACCGAAGGCCCTGCTATCGATCAGTATCTCGCTGACCTGAAACCGGAGAGCCATCTGCTCGCGGCGAAAGATTACGATCGCTACAAGACGACCGAATGGCTCGCCTTCATCAATTCCGAACTGCACAAGACGTTTTCGCCGCTATTCAATCCGGCGCTATCGGACGACGCAAAGAAAGAAGCGCGCGCGAAAATCACCAAGCGCTTCGACTATGTGAACGGCGAGCTCGCAGGCAAGCATTATCTGATGGGCGATAACTTCACGGTCGCTGACGCCTATCTATTCGTGATCCTGACGTGGGCGCATCACATGAAGGTCGATCTGCCGGAAAACCTGCGCCACTTCTTCGACCGCGTTTCCCAACGCCCGAAAGTACATCGAGCGATGAAGGAAGAAGGCCTGGTGAAGTAGGCTTACTTCGTCAGATCGAATTCCACATGTACCGTATCGCGCGACAATTCCGTCCCGCCGACGGACGCATACAATGCCCTCGCCGCTCCATTGCCGATATCTGTGAGAACCCACGCGACGCCGCAGCCTAGCGTGCGACCATGGGCAAGAAGCTTATCCAGAATTTGTTTTGCGATTCCGCGTCCGCGATACGTGGCGGCAACGTCTACTTCGTTGATCCACAACTCCGTCGGCTTGTCGGGATGCACATAGTGAACCGCGGAGGCAAACCCAACCATCGCATCGCCGTCCAGCGCGACGACAATGTGATGTCGCGGATCGTTCAGGAATTCCCGCGCCAACTCGGCGCGAACGGGATTGTCGAATACATCCGGCGGCGCCCGCGAAAGGATCGCTTCTTCGCCCGCACACAGCAGCCGGATCTCGATCATCGGCCCTTCAGCCAATGCGCGTATTGCGGCGGCAGAACGTTCTGCGGATCGGCGATGCCGAGCGCTTTGGCCGCGTGGTACGGAAAATGGGGATCATCCAGTTCCTTGTGCGCAAGCATAACGAGGTTGGCTTGTCCGCTCGCGACAATGTCTTCGGCTTGCTGCGGTTCGTTCACGAACCAGCCGACGGCAGTCGGGATGCTCACCGCGTCCTTGATCTGTTTGGCGATGGGCGCCATGAACGCCGGTCCCCAGGGTATGCCTGAGATGTTCGGCGTGTTGAAACCGAGAGACACATCGATGATATCGAGTCCTTGGCGCTTGAAGAGTTTTATAAGTGCGATCGATTCTTCCAACGATTGGCTGCCGTCCTGAAAATCGCTGACACCGAGACGCGCCATGAGTGGGAATTTCTGCGGCCACACCTGACGAACGACCGTTAGTGTATCGACGAGAAAGCGCGCGCGGTTTTCGAAACTGCCGCCATATTCGTCGGTGCGCTTGTTGGCGAGCGGCGAAAAGAAACTTTGCGCCAGATAGCCATGCGCCAAGTGAAGCTCCAGCCATTCGAAACCGGCGTCTACAGCGCGCTTCGCAGCCGCCACAAAATCGCTCTGCACACGGAGAATTTCGTCCTTTGTCATCTGATGCGGCACGCGCGGCAGATTGGCGCCGAACGCGTTCGCGGAAGGACCGATCGTCGGCCATGCATCCGGCGCATCTTCGGGAATATGATCGTCACCTTCCCACGGCTTGTTCGCCGACGCCTTACGGCCGGCGTGCGCAAGCTGGATGCCGGGCACCGCGCCATGTTTCTTCACGAAATAAGCGATAGGCGCCCATGCGTCGGCCTGCTCTTCGTTCCACAAGCCCGTGCATCCCGGCGTGATGCGGCCTTCCGGCGAAACAGCTGTCGCTTCGGCAATGACCAGACCCGCGCCACCGACCGCGCGCGCGCCCAAATGCACCATGTGCCATTCGTTTGGAACGCCGTTCTCCGCCGAGTATTGGCACATCGGCGAAACGACGATGCGGTTGCGCAGTACCGCGCCTTTAAGGTGAAATTCCGAGAAGAGTTGCGACATGAGATTGGTCCAATTGCAGTTCGCCGGATCATAGCGCAGCAAATGCGCGGACGAAAACCATCCGCTTTGTCGCTGTCAGCAACCGATGTCGGGCAAATTCGCCATCGCAAGCGTCACGGGCGAATGCGCGACGCGCAGGAAGTGCGCATTGAAATACGGCGCGTCGCATTCGATCCCGGCTTGAAAGCGATCCACCAGAACATCGGCGTGGCCGGAAATGAATTTGTCTTTCTTCAAACCGGTTCGTTCATAGGCCGGAATAACCTCTCTCGCAAAGCCCGCTTCGTTGGAGAGATAGATCGATTCCGGACGACCACGAACCTTGAATTCCGGAAGCCGCGCCGCCGTCGCGCGATCCGGCAAGAAATAGAGTACGGTGGCGACGGAACCATCGTCCAGTGTATTGCGCCCATAATAGTATGTGCCGCGAAGCTCGAGGACGCCCACGAAGTTCACCGTGTTGTCCGTGCCGAATGATTTGAAATGCAACGGGCTCTTCTCGGAATAGAGAATGGTGTCCGCGTTGTCGGGCATCGGCAACGCAATGTTGCCTGCCAGCGCCTTAGCCGCGAACACAACGGCGACTATCGCCGCGAATACCGAACGCATCGAAATTCCTCATTTCAAAATGTCCGACAAAATATCCGGACGGTCCGTGCAAATAGCGTCTAGACCAACGTGGGCAAGGCGTTTCATGTCGGCGGGATTGTCCACGGTCCAAGCGCCGACTTTCAATCCCAGGCCGCGTGCAAAATTCACGCGCATCGGGTTGATATCGCCAAAAGGCGGAAACCAGCCGTCGCCACCGGCAGCCTTGATCGCTTTCAAAATCGAGCCGTCATATTTCACGGCATCATATCCGCCGGCCCAAGGAGAGTTTCCGGTCTTCGCCCAATATCGCAGCATTTGCAGCGCGGGTTCGGCGGGCGGATCGTCTTCCAGCGGCGGCGTGCCATCGGCGAACCAGCTCTGCGCCAGCGTCGTGAACCAGCACTGCGTATCCGGCGCGAGTTTCTTGGCGTGCAGGAGTGCCGGCCAGTCGAAGCCAACAAAAATCGTGCGATGAAGATAGTTCGTCTCGCGCAACGCTTTCACGACTGCTTCTGCAAGCGCGATGGGATCCGGCCCTTCCTCACGATTGGCGAAAGACGTCTTCAGTTCAACCTGAAGCCAGAAATCGTTCTTCGCCGTTTTCGCGATACCGACGACAGCCGCAAGCGTCGGAACACGCTCGCCGTCCGCCGCACGCACATCCGGATGGCCCACCGCGTACTTGCTCGCTGGATCGCAGCGGCCGATATCGAACGCCTCGAGTTCGCCCAGCACCAAGTCCTTGATGCGCGGCGTGGGTTTGGTCAGCCACGCCCCGTCGAGCCGCGTGATCTCTGGTTTCAGGCGATAGTCGTGATAGACGACGACCTCGCCGTCTTTGCTGAGTTGAACGTCAAGCTCGGCGCCATCTGCACCGCGCGCTACCGCATCGGCAAATGCAGCAAGCGTATTCTCCGGCATCAAACCGGCGCCGCCGCGATGGGCGATGATCAACGGGTTCGGCATAGATCCTCGCAAATCGACGCGACAATATTAGCCGACTTCAATGATCGCGCCGCTGGTTCTTGCCGATGAAGCCGAACATGTGTCCGGCCACATTGCGGATCTGGATCTGGTCCGAGCCCTCCGTGATGCGATAGCGGCGATGGTGGCGGTAGATGTGCTCGAACTGCTTGTGGCGCGAATACCCCCAGCCACCATGGACCTGCATTGCCCAATCCGCCGCATTGCAGACCAGATTGTTGCCCTTGTAGTTGCACATCGAAACCTTGTCGGAGAGATAAAGCTGAATCTCC
>DASZML010000111.1:0-5891 GCA_035551875.1 Rhizomicrobium sp. | reverse complement strand
TTGTTGAACCCTAAGTTTTACCTTGGCCCCGGCGCGGATGTACCGCCGGGGTTATTTTTTTGTTCACTCGGTAAAGGCGGCGTTGGGCTTCGTTGATCGAAAGTTCATTCCAATCTACTTCGCGCCGAGAGCGCGGAAAGTATTCTTTCTTCTTTGCAAATTCATAGAAAAGAGTGCCGTGCAGACCGGAGACGTCCTTCTTTAGAATAGGACGATCCCATACTGGTCGAAGGATCCTGCCGGCACGCTTCGTACCAAGTCGTTTTGCAACATCTTCTATGAATGCAAGGTCTCGACCACCAGGAAAGACTGCCTTGAATTCCCGGTCGGTCATTTGAAATACGCTGAACGTGCAATTGTCAGCGCCATCAATGACCTGAACGTTTTTCACTTCTACTCTGCCGCCTGCGCCAACGCTGGCGGCTTCCACCTCAGCACGGGCTTGCGCGCAGCAGCCGTCTCGTCGAGGCGGCGGCGTGGTGCGAGACGTGGCGCGCCTTCGAAGCGCGCGGTCAGACCGGCCTTGGCTTCCAGCGCCATCGTGCGCAGCACATGAATGAAGCGGTCGAGCGACTCTTTCGATTCCGACTCCGTCGGCTCGATGAGCATCGCGCCGTGAACGACGAGCGGGAAATACATCGTCATCGGGTGATAGCCCTCGTCGATCATCGCCTTGGCGAAATCGAGCGTGGTGACGCCGGTGCCTTCGAGGAATGAATCGTCGAACAACGCTTCGTGCATGCACGGGCCGTCGCCGAACGGCGCGCTCATCACATCCTTGAGCGATGCGAGAATGTAATTGGCGGATAGCACCGCATCCTCACTCGCCTGACGGATGCCGTCCGCGCCGTGGCTCATCATGTAGGTGAGCGCGCGGCTGAACATGCCCATTTGGCCGTGGAACGCGCACATGCGGCCGAAGGGCTTCTCGCCCTCACTCACGCCTTCGCGATGCTCGACGAGGCGGAACGTGCCGTTGTCATGCACGAGCAGCGGCAATGGCGCGAACGGCGCCAGCGCAGCCGACAACACGACCGGACCGGCACCCGGCCCGCCGCCGCCATGCGGCGTGGAGAATGTTTTGTGGAGATTGATATGCATCGCATCGACACCGAGATCGCCGGGACGCACACGACCCGCCATGGCGTTGAAGTTTGCGCCGTCGCAGTAGAAATAGGCACCTGCGGCATGCACCGCATCCGCCATCTCCTTGATGCGCGGCTCGAACAATCCGCAGGTGTTCGGATTGGTGAGCATGATCGCCGCGACATCCGGACCCAGCGCCGCTTCCATGGCGTCGGCATCGACATGGCCATCTGCGGTGGCGGGAATTTCCTGCACCGTGAAACCGGCGACGGCGGCGGTGGCCGGATTGGTGCCGTGCGCCGAGGACGGCACGAGGATTTTGTGGCGTTTCTCGCCCCGCGCTTCCAGCGCCGCGCGGATCGTGAGCAGCCCACAGAGCTCGCCATGTGCGCCGGCCTTGGGCGACATCGCGACCGCGGGCATGCCGGTGAGCGCGGTAAGCCAGCGCATCAATTCGCTGACGGCTTCCAGCGCGCCCTGCACCGTCTGCTGCGGTGCCAGCGGATGGACATCGGCGAAACCGGGAAGCCGCGCCATCTTCTCGTTGAGGCGCGGATTGTGTTTCATTGTGCAGGAACCGAGCGGATAAAGACCCGCATCGATCGAATAGTTGAGCTGCGAAAGCCGAACGTAATGGCGGATGACTTCCGGCTCACTGAGGCCCGGCAATCCCACCGGCCCTTTGCGGCGCAATCCGCCAAGTCGCGCATCGGTGATCTGCACTTGCGGAATGTCAACGCCCGTCATGCCGGGACGCCCCAGTTCGAAGATCAGCGAGACTTCGTGCTGGAGACCACGATCGCCGGAGATCGTCGGCATCTCGTTCTCGTTGACGACGCCCGCAGACGATGGGCGACCCTGATTGTTCATGGTCATGACAGCACCTCCGCGAGCGCTTTGACGAACGCATCGCAATCTTCGTCGGTGTTGGTTTCGGTGGCGGCGACGATCAGAAGATCGCGCGCGTCTTTCTCATGCGGCATCAGGCGAGAGACAGGAACGCCAGCGATGATGCCTCGGTCGGCGAGCGCATCGACAACGCTCGCCGCTGGCTTCGACAGTTTCAGCGTGAACTCGTTGAAGAAATTTTCGCTAGCAAGCGAAACGCCTTTTACGCCCGCCAGCCGGTCGGCCAACCCGCAAGCGCGTGCGTGATTGGCACGCGCTAGACGCGAAAAACCCTCTTCGCCAAGGAGCGAAAGATGAATTGTGAAAGCCAGACAGCACAATCCGCTGTTCGTGCAGATATTGCTCGTCGCCTTCTCGCGACGGATGTGCTGCTCGCGCGTGGACAGCGTCAACACATAGCCACGCTTGCCCGCAGCATCCGTGGTTTCGCCGCACAAGCGCCCCGGCATGTTACGCAGGAATTTCTCGCGCGTCGCAAACAGGCCGACATAGGGTCCGCCGAAGTTCAGACCAATGCCGAGCGACTGGCCTTCCGCCGCCACGATGTCCGCGCCTTGCGCGCCTGGCGGTTCGATGAGGCCGAGCGAAACGATTTCGGTGACGACGGCGATCAGCAACGCGCCTTTGGCATGTGCCGCATCGGCGATGGGTTTGAGATTGCGGATAAGACCGAACACGTCAGGACTCTGCACGACGACACAGGCCGTCTGATCGTCGATGAGCGCGATGATGTCTTCCGCTTTGCCGGGCGTAACCGGCGCGCGCGTAACGGTACCAGACAATCCAGCGACCGTTTCAACCGTCTCAGCATAGTGCGGGTGCAAGCCGCCGGAGAGAATGGCTTTCGGGCGCTTGGTGACGCGTTGCGCCATCAACACGGCTTCGGCGGTCGCGGTCGATCCGTCATAGAGCGAAGCGTTAGCAACTTCCATGCCGGTGAGCAGCGCCACCTGCGTCTGGAATTCAAAAAGATATTGCAGCGTTCCTTGCGCGATTTCCGGCTGATACGGCGTGTAGCTCGTAAGGAATTCCGAACGCTGGATCAGATGATCTACCGCGCTAGGAACGTGATGCTTGTAGGCGCCAGCGCCGCAGAAGAACGGCAGCGATCCAGCGGCTTTGCTCTTCGCGGCCATCTTGGTCAGCGCACGTTCGACCTGCAGCTCGCCTTGCGTATCCGGCAAATCGAAAATGCTGCGGGCGACCACGGCAGATTTGGGAACATCGCGAAACAACGCATCGATGCCATCCACACCGATGGTGTTCAGCATCGCGGCGCGATCATCCGGCGTGAGAGGAAGGTAACGCATGGTTCAGAGCCCTTTCACGAACTCGTCGTATTGTGCGCGGGTCATCAGTTTGGCGAACTCGTCCTTGCTCACGCCTTTGAGCTTGAAGAACCAGCCATCGCCTTCCGGATCGGCGTTGACTTTCGCGGGCTCGGCGGCAATCTCGTCGTTGCCGGCGGAAACTTCTCCACTGATTGGCGAGTAGACATCGCTGGCAGCTTTCACGCTTTCAACGACGGCGGCTTCGCCGCCCGCGCCGACCTTGCGACCTGCTTCCGGGACTTCGACGAACACGACATCGCCAAGTTGTTCAGCTGCATGTTTGGTGATGCCGACGGTCGCTTCATCGCCATCGAGGCGGACCCATTCGTGCTGATCGGTGTAACGAACTTCGCTCATGCTGGCCTCTTATGCGGTTGCGCGTTTGTAGCGGTTGGGAACGAATGGCATGGGCGCGACGCGCGCCGGATTTGGCTTGCCGCGTACGATCAGATCGATTTCGGTGCCGTCGGCAGCGAAAGCTGCATCGACATAACCCATCGCGACAGGCGCGTTGAGCGAGGGGCCAAACCCACCACTGGTAATCTTGCCGATGATCTTGCCAGACTTATCGGCGATCTCCGTGCCTTCGCGCGCCGGTGCGCGTCCGACGGGGAGGATGCCTACGCGTTTGGTTTTTGTACCACCGGCAACTTCGCCCAGGATTTTTTCGGCGGCGGGAAAATCCTTATCGGTCTTGCGGCGCTTGCCGATGGACCAAACGAGATTGGCTTCGACCGGATCGCGCGTCTCGTCGATGTCGTGACCGTAAAGGCAAAGTCCGGCTTCGAGACGCAGGCTGTCGCGCGCCGCAAGACCGATGGGAAGCACGTCTGGATCAGTGAGCAAGGCGCGCGCGACTTTCTCGACGTCCTTGCCTTCGAGCGAAATCTCGAAACCGTCTTCGCCAGTGTAACCGGAGCGGCTGACGATGGCGGGGCAACCGGCAACCGTTGCGCGGCGCACATGCATGAAAGTGAGCGTGTCGATGCCCGGCGAGAGCTTTTCGAGAACAGCACCAGCCTTTGGGCCCTGCAACGCCAGCAGTCCGCGATCCGGCTTCGGCGTCAGCGTCGCGTGGCCCTTCAACTTGTCGGCCATATAGGCGAAATCGCCCTCCTTGGTCGCGCCATTGACGACGAGATAGAGATCCTTCTCACCCGCAAGATGCGTGAACATGAAATCGTCGATAATCGTCCCGCGATCATTGAGCAGAAGGCCGTAACGCTGCATGCCTTCCTTGAGACCTTGCACATCGGCGGGCGTCACGCGCTCCAGCGCCTTCGCCGGATTGTCGCCACCGAGAAACGCCTGTCCCATATGCGAGACATCAAACAGTCCCGCTTTTTCGCGCGTGTGCAGATGTTCCTTGAGAACACCAGTGGGGTATTGAACCGGCATGTCATAACCGGCGAATGGCACCATCTTGGCGCCAAGCTCGACATGCAAAGCATGGAGCGGCGTCTTGCGCAGGCTTGTCGTGCTGTCTGTCATTACGGTCCGCGACTGAGGTTGATAGAGCGCGATCCGGCGAGCCGGACTTCGCGCCCCTCTGTCTATGGACCTGAGAGATTTCCCCGCCGCGTGAGAGCGCTGCGGATTACCCCTTCGGTGAGAACCGCCCCACCGGCAGTTCTGCTTTCCAGAAGTTCATCTCCTTCGCGGTCCTTTTGCCTGAGAGTTTCCGGGGCGGTTGCTCCTTCGGCGCCGGGCTGTTGCCCGATCTCTCCCGCGAGGGATCGATTGTATGGCCGGACAATCGCGCCTCACGGCGGGAACGCCCGTTACCGACGAATATAGGGAGCGGGGTTAGAGAGTCAAAGAAAACCGGGCATTTGCGCCGATTCGCTCACATCCTGGGAGGGATTTCGATGCCTAGAAGGCCCAGAACCTTGCCCAAGGTGCGGAGCGTCAGATCGCAAAGCCCCAGCCGCGCGGCGCGCAGATCGGCATCGGTTTCCGAGAGAATGTGATGCTCGGAATAGAAGCGGCTGAACTCCTGCGCGAGGTTGAACGCGAAGTCGCAGAGAATGTTCGGCGCACGGCGCTGTTCGGCGGCGACCATCACGTCAGGCAGAGCAAGAAGTTGCAGCATCAGTTTGCGCTCTTCGGACGAGCGCAATACGGGCGCCAAGAGCACGTAACCCTCTTCGCTCGCTTTGCGCAGGATCGATTGAATGCGAACTGCGGCGTATTGCAAATACGGACCGGTTTTGCCCTCGAACTTGGAGAAGCGCGACAGATCGAAGATGTAGTCGGTCAGCCTATGATTAGAGAGATCGGCGAATTTGAGTGTCGCAACGCCAATCATCTTCGCCGTTGCGGCGCGTTCTTCCGGTGGATAGTCCGCTGCGAGACCGGCTTCGGTAAGACGAGCTTCCGCCTCTTCCGTCACCATCGCGATGAGGTCGTAAAGCTTCATCACGCCGCCGGCGCGTGTTTTGAACGGCTTGCCGTCCGGCCCATTCATCGTGCCGAAGCCCGAATGTTCGAGTTGCGCCTTGCCATTCAAATGCGCTTTGCGCGCCGCACGATAGACCTGCTCGAAGTGCAGATGCTGGCGTTGAT
>DASZML010000110.1:0-7059 GCA_035551875.1 Rhizomicrobium sp. | reverse complement strand
AAAACTGGAGGAAGAACCGCGCTACGAACTGGTCAAGAAGTTCTGCAGCGTTCTCGAAAAAGAAGGCGTGGCACTCGACATCGCCGGCCATCGCAACGCGCCGCCAGGTCTTCGCATCTGGTGCGGCGCCACGGTGGAGAAATCCGATCTCGAAGCGCTGATGCCCTGGCTCGATTGGGCCTGGGAACAGGTGAAAGGCTGATCCGATGCCTAAAGTTCTGATCGCAGACAAACTCTCTCCCGCCGCCGTCGCCATCTTCAAGGAGCGCGGTGTCGAAGCCGACTCGATCACCGGATTGAGTAAGGAAGACCTGCTCAAGATTGTCGATCAATACGACGGCATTGCCATCCGCTCGGCGACGAAGATCACGGCCGATGTGATCAAGGCCGCGAAGAATCTCAAAGTTGTCGGCCGCGCGGGCATCGGTGTCGACAACGTCGATATTCCCGCCGCCACCGCTGCCGGCGTCATCGTGATGAACACGCCGTTCGGCAATTCCATCACCACTGCCGAACATGCGATCTCGTTGATGCTGGCGCTCGCGCGCGAACTTCCCGCCGCCAATGCTTCCACCCAAGCCGGCAAGTGGGAGAAAAACCGCTTCATGGGTGTCGAGATCACCGGCAAAGTTCTCGGACTCATCGGTGCCGGTAACATCGGCTCCATCGTTGCGGACCGCGCGAAGGGCCTCAAAATGCGCGTCATCGCATACGATCCCTATCTGTCGCCGGAACGCGCGACCGATCTCGGCATCGAGAAAGTCGAACTCAACGATCTTCTCGCTCGCGCCGACTTCATCACCTTGCACGTGCCGATGACGCCGGAGACGAAGAACATCCTCTCCGCAGACGCCATCAACAAGATGAAAAAGGGCGTTCGCATCATCAATTGCGCGCGCGGCGGATTGATCGACGAAGCTGCGCTCAAAGCCGCGCTCGACAGCGGTCATGTTGCCGGTGCGGCACTCGACGTGTTCGCGGAAGAACCCGCAAAAACGAATGTTCTATTCGGAAACGAGAAGGTCGTGGCGACGCCGCACCTCGGCGCATCGACCACCGAAGCCCAAGAGAATGTCGCGCTGCAAGTCGCAGAACAGATTTCCGATTATCTCCTCACCGGCGCGATCACCAATGCGCTCAACATGCCTTCGATCAGCGCGGGCGAAGCGCAGAAAGTCCGCCCGTGGATCGCGCTCGCCGAAAAGCTCGGTGCGTTCGCCGGACAAGTCACCGACACCGCGATTCAGTCCGTCGAAATTCTCTACGAAGGCACCGCGGCAGAACTGAACCAGCGCGCCCTCACACAAGCCGCACTTGCCGGGTTGCTCAAACCCGCACTGCCGGATGTGAACATGGTCAATGCTCCCATCGTCGCGAAAGAACGCGGTATCAAAGTGAGCGAAACGCGACGCCCGCGACAGGGCATCTATGAAGGCTACATCAAGATCACGGTGACACTCGAAGGCGGCTCGCTCCGCCGCGTGGCGGGCACGGTGTTCGCCGACGGGCGCCCGCGCCTCATCCAGGTGAAGGACATCAATCTCGATGCGGAGTTCGCGCCGCACATGCTCTACGTCGTGAACGAGGACAAGCCGGGCTTCATTGGTAAGCTCGGAACCATACTGGGTGATGCAAAAATCAACATTGCTTCGTTTGCGCTCGGCCGCAGCGCGCCGGGTGAAGATGCCATCGCGCTAGTGGAAGTCGATGGCGGCGTGGATGACAAAACCCTCACGGGCATCCAGAAGCTTCCGCCGGTTAAAATGGCGAAGGTTCTGTCCTTCTAGGAGCAAAGCCATGCGTTTGATGGCTGCTATTGTTTTCGCGAGCGTGTGCGTTGCTTCGGCTGCACACGCTTCGCCTTCTGATGAAATCGACATTTGCGTGAAAGCCGCCGCAGCGAGCGATCATGTCAAACCCGGCGATGTGGATCGCGGCGGATGTGAATGCGCAACCAAGCAGCTCCATTCATCGCTCAAGCCCGGCGATTTCGCGTTGCACGAACAAATGGAAACGATCATCGCCAGCGGAGCCGACGAGAAGAGTTTTAACAAACAACTCTCCGACATCATGCTCGCACGCGGCATGAACCAGCATGACGCCGACGCCTTCCTCGCCCGTTCGCGCGCCGCAGAGCAAAAAGCACAAGACATGTGCAATCCTTCGCCGCTGCTAACGCCGCAAGCCCTGCCGCCACCCAAGCAATAGGCCTTGCACTCCGCCCCTTCTCGTCCCACCTCTTGGGGGCCGCGACAGGGGATGGCACACATGTTTCTCGGAATGTGGCCGCAGACCGCGATTTACATACCGTGGGACATTTGGGCTGTGACATGGATTGCCGCGGCGCTTTGGTCCAACCGCACCGTCAGCCGTCCAGAAGTCGGGCGCGAGCTTTTCTATCGTATCATCGCACTCGCCGGCTTCGTATTCCTGCTGGGTGGATATATGCACTACCACAATGGCGAATTCAGTTGGCAGAACTGGCCGGGCTATTTGGGTCAAGCGCGCTATGCGCCGTTGCCGGTAAGCTGGGCGATGGTAGGCCTCACCTTCGTTGGCTTCGCCTTCGCGTGGTGGGCGCGAATCCATCTCGGGCGTTTGTGGTCGGGCCGCATCACGCGCAAGGAAGGTCACCATGTTGTGGATACGGGACCTTACGCATTGGTGCGTCATCCGATTTATACCGGAATTCTTTTGTCAGGCATCGCAACCGCCGTCGCTCTTGGCGCCGTGCACGCCTACATCGGCGCGTTCCTGCTCATCGTCGGCTATTGGATGAAGGCGCGCATCGAAGAGAATTGGCTGCGCGAGCAGCTTGGCCCCGCCGATTACGATGCGTATCGGAAGCGCGTGCCGATGCTCGTTCCATTCGGACCCAAGGCTGCGTGACATGAGCCTGCCCGACATGCCGGCTGAGCACGCGCTCTTTTGGCTCTGGGCGATCTGGTATGCATCGTGGCTCACATCGCTGCTTTGGGCAGGCCGCGCGCAGCGCAGACCCGATTGGCGTCAACATGGCGCTTATCAAATCGCGACATTGGCCGCCGTTTTCCTGCTCTTCGTCGTTCCCAGCCTTCCGGTTGTGCAGCCGCAGCTATGGACCACCGGCGAGCCGATCGGCTGGCTGTTATTTGCGTTGACGTTCCTCATATTCGCATTCGCCTGGTGGGCGCGCATCACGATGGGCAGATTGTGGAACGGCCTCATCTCGGTGAATGCGGATCACCACATCATCGACACGGGTCCATTCGCGATCGTGCGCCATCCGATCTACACCGCCATCATCGCCGCAGCCTTTTTGCTTGCGATCGATCTGGGAACCCTTGCAGCGCTTGCCGGTGCCGTCATGTTCGCGGTCGCCTTCTGGATGAAGGCCAGCCTGGAAGAAGTTTTTCTTCGCAAAGCGCTCGGTCCACAGGATTATGACGCGTATCGCCGCAGGGTTCCGATGCTGGTGCCTTTCGGACCGAAATCCGCCTGACTTTTCCGCTGCCAGTTGGCTATAAGTGGTCACCGTGCCTGAGGCGATTCCGCCGCCAGGTGTTGATGTTCTCGGTACGGAATTAAACGCAAATGGCAAACGTCGCCGTGATCGGCGCCCAATGGGGCGACGAAGGCAAAGGCAAGATCGTTGACTGGCTCTGCGCGCGCGCCGATGTGGTGGTGCGCTTTCAAGGTGGTCATAATGCCGGCCACACGCTCGTCATCGATGGCGTGACGTACAAACTCAGTCTGCTTCCTTCGGGCGTCGTGCGCCCGGGCAAGCTCGCAATTATTGGCAACGGCGTCGTAGTCGATCCCTGGGCGTTCACCTCTGAGATCGAAAAGATCAAAGCGCAGGGCGTGAACATCACGCCGGACTCCTTGATGGTGGCAGAGAACGCGGTTCTCATCTTGCCGCTGCATCGCGAACTCGATGAGACTCGCGAGAATTCCAACTCCTTGCAAAAACTCGGCACGACCAAGCGCGGCATTGGTCCCGCTTACGAAGACAAGGTCGGCCGTCGCGCGCTGCGCGTGATCGATCTTAAAGATTTCAACTCGCTGCCGATGAAGATCGAGCGCCTGCTCGCCCATCACAACGCGCTGCGCCGCGGCAACAATCTCGATCCCATCGATGCCGATGAGCTGCTCAAGTCCTTGCGCGAAATCGCGCCGAAGATTCTGCCCTTCGCCGGTTGCGCATGGCGCAAGCTCGATGCGTTGCGCCGCGAGGGAAAGCGCATCCTGTTCGAAGGCGCGCAGGCCGTGCTACTCGACATCGATCACGGCACGTATCCCTATGTGACCTCGTCCAACACCGTTGCCGGACAAGCCGCAGCCGGCTCCGGCATCAGCCCGCGCGATATCGGTTACGTACTCGGCATCGTGAAGGCCTACACAACGCGCGTCGGCGAAGGCCCCTTCCCCACCGAGCAACAAAACGACATCGGCGAAAAGCTGGGCCAGCGTGGCGCGGAGTTTGGCACCGTCACCGGCCGTAAGCGCCGCTGTGGCTGGTTCGACGCCGTGCTGGTGAAACAGACCATCATCACCGGCGGCGTTGACGGCATCGTGCTCACAAAGCTCGACATCCTGGATGCGTTCGAGAAGATCGATGTCTGCATCGGCTACGAGCTCGACGGAAAACAGATCGACTATCTACCCGCGGACTCCAACGAACAGGCGCGCTGCAAGCCGGTCTATGAAGTCATGGAAGGCTGGAATTGCTCCACGCGCGGCGCGCGCTCCTGGGCGGATCTTCCCGCGCAAGCCGTGAAATATGTCCGCCGCGTCGAAGAACTGATCGGCGCGCCGGTTGCGCTGCTTTCTACCAGCCCCGAACGCGAAGACACGATCATGGTGCGCGATCCTTTCGTGGATCGCTGAACGCCTTACTTGAATGTGCGCGGCGCGCGTTGACTTCTCTGCGACGCGCCATGACGCTGGCGCATTGTCTTATGGGGATTTCAAATGAGAACTTTAGTCGCCGCAACAGCTTTGCTGTCTTCGCTCGCGCTCGCCGGCTGTTTCGTAACCGAAAAACCGTTGATCGACGTCAAGAGCGCCGCCCACCCCATCGCAGCCGGAACGCACTACATCCAATATTTCGACAATGGCCAGGGCTGGAAAGAACATGGTCGCGGCGTCGTCTCGATCAAAGACGGTTGGTACGACGCAGTGAACAAGGGCGAAGAGAAAGACGATGTCCCCTTCGTACTCGCACCATGGGGCAAGAACTTCATCGCCATGAACCGCCTGCCGAACGACAAAGGCCAAACCGTTTATGGCTACGCGATCCTGCAGCCCATTCCGGGCGGCTATTTGGAGTACGCACCGGACTGCGCCAATTTCGGCGGCGGCGACGCGTTGAAGAAAAAGAAACTCGTCAACTACAGGCCTGGTCAGGACGATGCCTGCGCGCCAGTCAGCATGGCCGCATTGCAGACCCTCATGCAGATGGTGCTGGATTCAAAGGCAAAGCCCGACAACAAATACGTTGTCGTAAAGTAAAGCAGACAAGGCTTGCACAGCGCGGCGTTTTTCCGGCACCCTTGCCCCAACAGCTATAAAAACTGAGGGGCGAACGCCATGTTGAAGACCCGTTTCACCGAAATGTTCGGCGTCGATGTCCCGATTACTTGCGGCGGCATGACCCGCGTGGGCAAAGCGGAACTGATCGCGGCTGTCGCCAATGCCGGTGCGCTCGGATTCCTCACCGCGCTGACGCCCGGCTCGCCGGAGAAGCTCGAAGCCGAGATCCGCAAGACGCGCGAGATGACGAACAAACCGTTCGGCATCAATCTCACCATCCTGCCGACGATCACGCCTGTGCCGTATGATGAATATCGTCAGGTCATCATCGAAACCGGCATCAAGATCGTGGAGACAGCAGGCAACAATCCGCAGCCGCATCTTCCCGCGTTCAAGGAAGCCGGCGTGAAGGTGATCCACAAATGCGTCACCGCGCGTCATGCGGTAAAGGCGGAAAGTATCGGCGTGGATTGCGTCTCGATAGATGGCTTCGAATGCGCCGGCCATCCGGGCGAGGAAGATGTCGGCGGCCTCATTCTCTTCCCGGTGACCGTGTCGAAACTGAAGATTCCCGTGATCGCCTCGGGCGGCATCGCGGATGCGCGTGGCCTCGTTGCCGCGCTGGCGCTCGGTTGCGAAGGCGCCAACATGGGCACGCGCTTCATGGCGACGAAAGAAGCGCCTATCCATGAGAAAGTGAAACAAGCTCTCGTCGCCAATGACGAGCGCGCGACCGACGTCATCTTCCGCACGATGCACAATTCCGCACGCGTGGCGCGAAACAAGATCAGCCAGCAGGTCGTCGAAATCGAAAAGCGCGGCAACGCAAAGTTCGAAGATGTCAAAGACCTCGTGGCCGGCACACGGGGCGGCATGGTCTATGAAAACGGCGACACCGATTACGGCATCTGGTCGGCGGGACAGACGCAAGGCCTGATTCACGACATCCCGACCTGCAAAGAACTGGTCGACCGCATCGTCAGCGAAGCCGAAGCCATCATCAAGAAACGGCTCGAAGCGATCGCGGCGTAAGTTTGAATTTTCGCCATTTTCGGTACGGCGCGGACATGATTCCCGCGCCCATCGGAAACGCATTCTCTTCGCGTCACATTTGATCCCTCAACCTTTGACGCGATGTGCGCGCGAGCGGTCTTCGATGCTCGCAGCTTCTCCGCGGTTCGGCGTCCTCGATCCACCTTAAGTGCGATCTCGGCTTCTCCACGGTTCGTCGTGCAAGCGTTCAAAGTCCGGTCAGGGCGAGGGCTGATTTAAAGTTTAGACATGGCGATCCTTTCCAACCCTCCCCTTGAGGGAGGGTCGAAACGCGAAGCGTTTCGGGAAGGGGCATAACTCGACAGACCGAGCATTGCCCTCCCGAAAAATTCTGCGCACTCGCGTTGCTGGTTGCTTGAATTTTATCGCCCTTCCTCAAGGGGAGGGCAGGAAATGAAAAAGCCCGCGGGGTTAGGCCGCGGGCACAATTCGAGATGTGAGGGAAATGTACAGGTCGACCGTGACGGTGTCAAGTATTCCTCTATATAGGAA
>DASZML010000109.1:0-4258 GCA_035551875.1 Rhizomicrobium sp. | reverse complement strand
TGCCGATCTCATCAACAAAGCATTTCTGTATGCGGCGGCATCTGGCGATATCCGCGATGCCGTCGAGCTTGCGGCCAGGGTCGTTGCAAACAATCCCGACGACCGCGCAGCGCGGCTTGCGCTCGCGATAGGCGCCATTCATCGCCACGATTTCGCCGCAGCGCGCAAACAGCTGTCGCAATCCTCGCAAGGCCCATTTACGACGCTGACGCTTTTGTTGGCCGACACCTGGGCAGCACAAGGCGCCGGCGATACCAATTCCGCGTTGAAAGACATCGGCGGTTTGAACAAGGCCGGCGCGACGGACGCGCTGTCGATGTATCACAAGGCGTTGATCCTCGATCTCGCTGGGCACGATGCAGACGCTGAAACGGCGTACCAGGCCGCGCTGAAAGCAGATGGCACCAATCCGCGCGCGATCGATGCCTATGGCCGTTTCCTGGAACGAGCCGGACGCGTTGCCGATGCGCGTGCACTTTATACACAAGCCAAAGCCGACGATACGCTCGCGCCCATCGTTGACGCAGGAATGGCGCGCCTTGATGGCAATCAGAAGCCGGATCGTCTCGTGCCAGATGCACAGAGCGGTGCGGCGGAAGGGCTATTCGGCATCGCCGCTTCGCTCACCGATGCGACAAGCGCGGACATCGCGGTTCTGTACCTGCGGTTGGCGCTCTATCTGCGGCCGGATTTCGATCTCGGGAAGATCGTGCTGGCCGATCGTTTCGAGGCGTTGAAGAAATTCGACGACGCCATCGTCGTCTATCGCTCGATTGCATCGTCGTCGCCATACGCAGCCGCTGCCGGAGTGCAGGTCGCCATCGATGAAGGCAAGCTTGACCGCAAGGACGCTGCGATCTCCGATCTCGAACGCATCACTGCCGCGAGCCCAAACGACATCTCGGCATGGACATCTCTCGGCGATGCTTATCGCGTCGCGGACAAAAATGCTCAGGCCGCGAAAGCTTATACAAAGGCGATCGCGCTCATCGGAACGCCACAGAAGAAGGACTGGCCGATCTTGTTCGCGCGCGCCGTCTCCGAACAGGGCGCAAAAGATTTGGATGCGTCCGAATCCGATCTGAAAGCTGCGTTGCAACTTTCGCCGGACGAACCGGAAGTTTTGAACTATCTCGGCTATACTTGGGTGGATCGGGGCCGCAATCTCCCGCAAGCCGTTGCGATGCTGGAGAAAGCGCGCGCGCTAAGTCCTTATGATGGTTACATCACCGACAGCGTCGGCTGGGCATATTTCAAGCTCGGCCGTTACGGCGACGCCGCGAAGATTCTGGAGCAGGCAGTTTTACTCGTGCCGGGCGACGCCACCATCAACGAGCATTATGGCGATGCGCTGTGGATGGATGGCCGCAAGCTAGACGCGCATTTCCAATGGAACCACGCGCTTGCGTTCAATACCGATCCCAAAGACAAAGCGAAGATCCAGAAGAAACTGCAGGACGGCTTGAACCTCGCGCAAGCGCGCGCTGAGTGAATGCTGCGCGTTAAAGCGCCCGCGAAGATCAATCTGTGCCTGCATGTCGGCGATCGCCGCGAGGATGGCTATCACGAACTCGAAAGTCTGGTCGTATTCGCCGATGTCGGCGATGAACTCGCATTCCAGGACGCCGACAAGTTAACGCTGGCGGTTGATGGTCCGTTTGCCAGCACACTTTCCGCCGAACGGGACAATCTGGTGTTGCGCGCGGCGCGCGGTGTCGCCGCGATCGCTGGCCGCGATATTCCCAAACGCATCACGCTGGTCAAGAACTTGCCGGTTGCGTCCGGCATGGGCGGTGGTTCGGCAGATGCCGGCGCCACGATCCGTGCCTTCCTGCTCGAATGGCCGCGCGACGAAATCAAGCTGCTCGACTTCGCGGAATTGGCGGCCAAGCTTGGCTCCGATGTGCCCGTATGTTTTTTCGGCCAAAACGCGTGGATGCTTGGCCGCGGCGATGAAATCTACCGCTGCGAAGTGCCGGAGCTTCATGCCGTGCTGATCAATCCCGGCGTCTCCGTTTCAACGCGCAATGTGTTTGCCCATTTGCGCAAGCGCACCGGCTTGGATTCCATCGAACGGCCGGATGGTTTTGAAACGGCCGCCGATCTGATCGAATTTCTGCAAACGACAAATAACGATCTCGAAGCGCCAGCAGTGGCAATTGCCCCGGCGATTGCCGAGGTTCTATCGGCGCTGCGCGGCAGCGATGGAATTCGTTTTGCACGCATGTCCGGTAGCGGTGCGACATGTTTTGGATTGTTCGAGGATGCCGCGCATGCCCAAAGCGCTGCTGGGGCAATCCAGTCCAATCATCCGAACTGGTGGACGGTGGCTGCGGTGCTCGCGAAATCCGATCCGGATTAACTCGCCCGTTCAACACTCATGCGCGCGACGTCGAGTAAAGTCTCGCGTATGTCGCTACGAGGCAGGACAGCCAATGCATTGCAGGCAGCATCGACATAGCGCAGCGCCATGGCCCGTGTGTCGGCGATACCGCCCGTCTGTTCGACATAGGCAATCGCACGCGAAAGATCGACTTCGTGTTGCGGTCCGGTTTGGATCGTGCGTTCCCAGAACGCACGGCCTTCGTCGTCGGCGCGGCTATACGCGAAGATCAGGGGAAGCGTGACCTTCGCTTCGCGGAAATCGTCTCCGACGGACTTGCCCATTTGCTTCTCGCGCCCCGAGTAGTCGAGCGCGTCGTCGACAAGCTGGAAAGCGATGCCGAGATAATGGCCATATGCACGCAAGCCTTCGGTGGCCTCCGCGCTTCCCCGCGCAATGGTCGCACCAGCCTGCGCGGCGGCGGCGAACAGCGTGGCGGTTTTGGCCGTCACCACGCGCATATATTCGGACTGTGAGACAGCGAGATTGTTCGCCGACTTCAGCTGCATCACTTCGCCTTCGGCGATGATAGCCGATGCGCCTGCCAGAATATCGAGAACCGAAAGGCTGCCCGCCTCGACCATCAACTGGAAGGCGCGGCTGAAAAGAAAATCGCCCACGAGGATACTGGGCTTGTTACCCCACACGACATTGGCCGCGACTTTCCCGCGGCGAAGCGAGCTCGCGTCGACGACGTCGTCATGGAGCAGTGTCGCGGTGTGGATAAACTCTACCGCAGCAGCAAGTTTCACGTGCGCATCGCCCGAATAACCACACAGCCTGGCCGCCGCGAGCGTCAAAAGCGGACGCAGACGCTTCCCGCCGGAATCGATCAGATGAAGCGACAGGTCCGGGATCAGCGCGACCGCGCTCGATAGCCGCTCATGGATCACCCGGTCCGTCGCACTCATGTCGCCCGCCACGAGCGCGTGGAGATGGTCGACCGGCGAGCGACGCTCGGCCAAGGGACGCGATGCCTGAACTGTGCTCATAGGACCCGAAAGTGCTTGCCGCCATGCGGCTTCTCCAGGACATTTAGGGAGCCGGGACAAGGCCGGTCAAGCAGCGGCGGGAACATGCCGCGAATGTGTTGCAAGGCAGGGGCGTTTTGAAGGAAATTCTCAAGACCAACAATCTGGTGGAACTGAATTTCGCGCAGGCCGTCTTGAAAGAGGCGGGCATCGAGTTCGCTGTGTTCGACGCGAATATGAGCGTCCTGGATGGCAGCATGGTCATATTGCCGCAACGTCTGATGTGCTTGGATGAAGACATCGACCGCGCGAAGGATCTGTTAAGGGCGGCGTTCGCTGCGCCATCGCCACTTTCGTGAGCACAATCACTGAAGATGCGTTTCTCGACGGCAAGGTGCGTGCGCGTCAGCCGCGAAACGGATTTCGCGCCGGCATGGATACCATCATGTTGGCCGCGAGTGTGCCCGCGAAGAAGGGCGATCAGGTTCTTGAACTGGGAACGGGTGCGGGCGTCGCAAGCCTGTGCATCGCGTCGCGCGTACCTGACTGCGAGGTAACGGGCGTCGAGATCGAACCGGAGATGCTTATGCTTGCCAATGAAAACGTGAAACTCAATCGCCTGGAAAAGCACGTGCGTTTCATCGAAGCGGATGTGTTCAAACTGCCCGCGGCCGCACGCAAGGAATTCAACCACGTGTTCTGCAATCCGCCATTTCACGAAGCATCTGCGCGGCCGGCTCTGGAGCGTATTCGGCAGCGGGCCTTACAGGATCGCGGGCAGTTGGCGGATTGGATTTCGGCCGGATTCAAGCGCGTGGGAGGGAAGGGCACTTTCACAGCGATCGTGCGGGCGGATCGCTTGAGCACGGTGATGGGTGCATTGCCATCCACCGGCGTGAATGTA
>DASZML010000108.1:0-2385 GCA_035551875.1 Rhizomicrobium sp. | reverse complement strand
CATCCGGAAATCGTCGATGCTTTCCACAACTTCATCGACCAGCCGGGTATTCCGTTGCTGACCACGACGCTGCAATGCGCTGACACCAGCGTGAACGCAATGGTGACGCAGTCGACATACGCAAACGTCGGCATCACGCCGGTTGCGCGGCAGTGGAAAGTGCCGATGTGTCTCACCGCGGACGGCAATCGCACTTGCCAACTCGTCACGCCGCCATCGACGCAAATTCCGCTGGGCGCGAAATGCCCCGCGACGTTGTTTCCGAACGCGGAAGGCACTGGCTATTACCGTTTCACCACCGACGAGAAAGGTTGGATGGCGGCGATCTCGCAACTACCGCGTCTCGATCCCGCCGATCAATACACGCTTTATCATAACGTCGATGCGGCGATGCGCGGCGGCACCGCGTCAGCCACCGATTATTTCCTCACCGTCAAGGCGCTTGCGCCGATCGCGCGGTGGGATGTGCTCGAAAGCGACCGGCGCAGCGTGTTCAACATGATCGACTCCCTCCGCGAGATGCGGGTGACGGGCGTGATCGCACCGAGCGATTTGCCGAAGCTGCAAACCTTCGTGCGCGCCAATTTCGGGCCGCGATTGGTGCCCCTCGGATTGGCCGCAAAGCCTTCCGAAACACCTGCGAACGCGCTGCTGCGGGAATATCTCGTCCAACTGCTGGTGGAGGAGGGCCACGATCAGGCCTTGATGGCGCAGCTCTCCAAGGCCGCGCAAGCTTATCTTTCTTCGAACGGCAAAGATTACGGCGGTATAGCGCCGGACCTGATGCAGGAAGCGATGCGCGCCGGCGTGATGTCGCAAGGACCGGCGTTCGCTGCTCAAGTCTTCGCGGCAATGCAGAAATCGGACGACGAGTATTTTACGCAGTCCGCGATCTATGCATTGGCCGGATCGGAAGACTCCGCGATGCTTAACAAGCTCGCCGGACTCATTCTGTCGCCCAGCCTTCGCATCGGCGATGTGCGTTATGTCTCGCGCTACATGCAGGCGGAGACCGCTGCGCGGCCCGTGATGTGGGCCTGGTTCAAGGCGAACTACGACGCGATGGTGAAGCGCGTATCGACCGGCGGCCTGGGCGGGGCGCCCGACATGCTGCAATTCGCTTGTGACACGGCGACGGAAGACGACCTGATGGCGTTCTTCGGTCCGCGCACGAGCAAGCTCGAAGGCACAACGCGCACGCTCAAAGAGGCGAGCGACAAGATCAACCGCTGTATCGCGTTCAAGCAGGCGAAAGGCCAGGAGATTTCGGCGGCAATTGGGGCGCTGAAATAGATTCGCTGTTTCGCGATTTCGGGTCTGGCGCGGACATGGTTCTCGCGCCCATCGGAACCTGTGTTCGGAAAACACGGGCATTCCCTCAACCTTTGACGCCATGTGGGCGCGAACGGACTTGGTCGCTCACAGTTTCCCCGCGGTTCGGCGTCCTCGATCCACCTTAAGTGCGATCTCGGCTTCTCCACGGTTCGTCGTGCAAGCGTTCAAGCCCGTTCAGGGCGAGGGCTGCTTCAGAGTTCTTTCACGGCCGTTTCCTTCAAACAAAACTGTCGTCCCCGGCCGAGCGGAGCGAGGGGAAGGCGACCCAGGTGGTCAGCACGCGTGCGATTTCGCAGATGAAGCACTAACTCCATCTTCGAAACCGTCTGGGCTGAAATAGCTGGGTCGTTCGCACGCTGTCGCTACGAACTCCCTCGGCGCGCGAAGAGCGCGCCTCGCCGGGGATGACAAGTGGAAATGAAAAAGCCCGCCGGTTTGGGGCGGGCACAATTCGAGATATGCGGGAAATGTACAGGTCGACCGTGACGGTGTCAAGAATTCCTTTTGATAGGAAAACTAGTGATAAGCCTTTGACCTCCTTCGGCTTTCCAAAAACCGCGCAATTTTGATGCGCGCGTGTAAATATTTTTTCGGCGCCGGAATGCCTTCTCCGCGACTATTTCAGCGCCTTCAGGGAATTTGCCACCGCCGTCGCGTCGGCTTTTGCCGTGGTCATATCGCTTGAGGCGATGCCGTCACGCGCTTTGGCGGCTGCAGCTTCGAGCGCCGCCTTGTTCGCCGCGTTGGTGCTATCCGGGATAATGCCGTTGCCGGAATTGGCGCACGGATTCATCTGCTTGGCGTCAAAGCCCGTTCCGCTCGGGCCGACAATGCAATTCAATGAGTGATGAAGATGCATATGCACGTCATCGATGCTCGCACCGGCAGCGGCATAATCCGCGTGCTGCGTCGCGTTGACGATTTCGCCCTTCAGATCGGCTGAAGCGAATGCGCAAGTCGATATCAACGCCATCGCGCCAGCCAAAACAAATTTCTTTGTCATGTTGATCCCCAAATCGTTCGCACCGCGCGTAGCATGCGCGCACAGCC
>DASZML010000107.1:0-3468 GCA_035551875.1 Rhizomicrobium sp. | reverse complement strand
ATACATCGTCAATGGCCAGAAGATCTGGATCTCGCGCGCCGAGCATTCCGATCTCATGGTGTTGCTCGTCCGCACTACGCCGCGGGAGGACGTTGCGAAATCCACCGACGGCATGAGCGTGTTGCTGGTCGACATGAAAGCGAGCATCGGCAAAGGGCTTACGATCAAACCGATCCGCACCATGATCAACCACGCGACCACAGAATTGTTCTTCGACGATCTGGAAGTGCCCGCGGAAAATCTCATCGGCGAGGAGGGCAACGGTTTTCGCTATATCATCGACGGGATGAATGCCGAGCGCATCCTGATCGCAGCGGAGTGCATCGGCGACGGGCACTTCTTCATCGACCGCGCCAGCGCTTACGCCAAAGAGCGCGAGGTGTTCGGGCGCGCTATTGGCGAGAACCAGGCGATCCAGTTTTCCATCGCGCGCGCCTATGTGAATGTCACCGCTGCTGCCGAGATGGTGGCGAAAGCAGCGGCATTGTTCGAAGCGGGCAAACCCTGCGGCACCGAAGCGAACATGAGCAAGTTACTGGCCAGCGAAGCATCATGGTTCGCGGCCGATATGTGCGTCCAGACTCATGGGGGTTTCGGCTTCGCGGAAGAATTCGATATCGAGCGCAAATTCCGTGAGACGCGGCTCTACCAAGTTGCGCCGATCTCCACCAACCTCATCCTCAGCCATGTCGCGACGCATGTGCTGGGCCTGCCGAAATCGTTTTGATGTCCGAGTACAACGACTGGATCGGCAAGACGCAGGCGACGAACGATGTCGCGTCGCGCACGCCGCTTGAGGGACTCGCGGCGATGCTGGATCGCGATATGTCGTTCTGGCGCGAAGGCGAGCTGCCGCCATTGGCGCACTGGCTCTATTTTCTCAGTCCCGCGAAAGAATCCGAGATCGGCCCGGACGGTCATCCCAGGCGTGGCGGTTTTCTGCCGCCCATCACGCTGCCACGCCGCATGTGGGCGGGAAGCCGTGTGGAGTTTCTGAACCCAATTCCGGTTGGCGCGGAGATCACGGACCGCTCCGAAGTTGCCAATATCGTCGAGAAACAGGGCAATTCCGGCGCGATGATCTTCGTGACTGTCCGTCGCGAGATTGTGTGCAACGCTGTGCTCGCGATCCGCGAGGAGCGCGATGTTGTTTATCGGGATGAGTCGAAAGCCGCATCGGCGTCGGCGGCACCGCAGCCCGATACACGCAAAGCCGAATGGTCGCGCGCTGTCACGCCCGATCCGGTTCTTCTGTTCCGGTTTTCCGCGCTGACTTTCAACGCACACCGCATCCACTACGACCGCGATTACGCGATGAAGACCGAAGGTTATCCCGGCCTTGTGGTGCAAGGGCCGCTGACCGCGATGCTTCTGATGGATCACTATCTCGCGAAACATCCGCACGCTGATATCGCGCGCTTCGAATTCCGCGCCGAGAGACCGCTATTCGGCGGCGCACCGTTCCAACTCTGTGGTGACGGCACCGATCTTTGGGCGCGCACGCCATCGGGCGAACGTGCGATGTCGGCGAAGATTGCTGGGCGCTAGGCCGCTTCGTATTGGATTGGCAGCTTCTTCGGGCCGCTGACGAACACGGCTTGGCTGTTCTTCGGTTCGCCGTGCAGCGCCACGCTCTTCAGTTTGGGCAGCAGCTCTTCATAGAGAATCCGCATTTCCATCTTGGCGAGATGCTGGCCGAGGCACAGGTGCGCGCCATAGCCGAACGACACGTGCTTGTTGCCCTTGCGGTCCGAGCGAAAGGTGAATGGATCGTCGAACACATCTTCGTCGCGATTGCCGGATGCGTAACAAAGCATGATCCAGTCGTCCTTTGCGATCTTGCGTCCGCGCAGTTCGGTGTCGGCGGTGGCCGAGCGCATGAAATGCTTCACGGGCGTCGTCCAACGCACCGCTTCATCGACCATCGAAGGGATGAGCGACGGATCGGCCTTCACCTTGGCGAACTCCGCCGGATTTTTCGCAAGCTCCCACATCGCGCCCGCGGTAGAGGAGGACGTGGTGTCGTGGCCGGCGGTGGCGACGATCACATAGTAAGATAGCGCTTCGAATTCGCTGATCGGCTCGCCGTTGATCTGACTGTTGGCGATCACCGACGCGAGATCGTCCTTCGGATTGGCTCTGCGATCCGCGGTGATCTTCGCGAAGTATTGATAGAAATCCATCAGCACGCTCTGAACGGCGGCAAGCGCCTTCTGCGGGTCGTCTTCCTGCGGCGCGCGTCCGAGATCGGGATCGGAGGCGCCGAACAATTCCTGCGTCAGCATCAACATGCGCGGCTCGTCCTCGCGCGGCACGCCGAGAATTTCCATGATGACGTGGAGCGGATATCCCATCGCCACTTCGGTGACGAAATCGCACGTGCCGTCTTTCGCCAGCATCTTGTCCACGGATTCGCGCGCGATGCGGCGGATGCGGTCTTCGAGGCCTTTGATATTCTGCGGCAGGAACCACGCCTGCGTCAGCGCGCGGTATTTCACATGATCCGGCGCATCCATCTGCACGAGGCTGCGCACCAGGTGCGGCGAGCCGCCCGTCATCGCCCGCACGCGCTTGTCGCCATCCTGCGTCGTCAGCGTCGTCTGGCGGTCGCCATTGTGGAACAGCGCGTTCTGGCGGCTGACCTCCAGAATATCGGCATGCTTGGTGACGACCCAGAACGGATCATAGCCTTCAACCTCCGCGCGCCCGAGTGGGTTGTTCGCGCGCAGCCATTTGTAGGAATCGTGGATGGTGTGATCCGCATAGGCTGCTGGCGTCACCAAGGTGACGGCGATGTCGTTCGGAATGGTTTCGGCGGTCATGATGTTCTCCAGATTAGCTCGAAATCTTTTTCGCAAAATCTTTCAGGGTGCTGTGGTCATCAGTCGCCACATTCCAAATATTTTGTAATCCTTTGAATTCGTGTTGAGCCTGCTTCTTGGCATCATCGATGCTCTGGTGCCATGAGTCAGACCACATCCCTGATTTTCTTACGATGTGCAAAAATACGCCGTCGGAATTCTCCTCGATAATTAGGAGATCGTCTCCGGCACGGGTGTAGAGCCGACTCGTCAATTTACTCTCCGCTCCTTGCCCGCCCAGAAGGGTTCGCGTAGTTCGCGGCGCAGAATTTTGCCGGAGGCATTGCGCGGCAAAGCGGGGATGAAGTCCACCGATTTGGGCGTCTTGAAACCGGCGAGGCGCTGGCGCGCCCAATCGATGATGCTTTGCGGATCGGGCTTCGCACCCGCTTTCAGCACGACCATCGCCTTTACAGCTTCGCCCCATTTGTCATCGGGGATGCCGATGACGGCGACATCGGCCACGTCGGGGTGTCCGTAGATCGCGCTTTCGACTTCTGCGGGATAAACATTCTCCGCGCCGCTGATGATCATGTCTTTGACCCGGTCGTGGATATAGACGTAGCCGTCTTCATCCACATAACCGGCGTCACCGGTGCGTAGCCAG
>DASZML010000106.1:0-4672 GCA_035551875.1 Rhizomicrobium sp. | reverse complement strand
TTGCTGGCGCGTCCAACCTTGGCTGTGGATACCAGTATCGACGACAAGCCGCGCGGCGCGCCAAATCTGATAACCGAGCATGCCGTAGCGGTCGTACGGCGTCTCATACATGCCCATTTCCTGACCGAGCCATTCGCAATAGAGAGCCCAGCCCTCGCCATAGGCGGAGATGTAACCGTAGCGGCGGAAATCGGGCAGCGTCTTGTCTTCGGCAGCGAGCGGAATCTGCCACGCGTGCCCCGGTGCGGATTCATGCAGGGTAAGCGCCGTCAAATTGAACAGCGGGCGATGCGGCAGATCATACGTGTTGAGCAGATAGACGCCCGGACCGCCGCGACCTGAGGTGTAGAACGGCGCGATATCGGCCGGCACCGGCACGATGGCGAAGCGCGATCGCGGCATCATGCCAAAGTAGGTCGATGCCTTGCCGTCGAACTGCTTGGCGATCCACGCGGCTTTATCGAGAAGCTCTTGCGGCGTCTTCGCATAGAATTGCGGATCTGTGCGCAGGAAATTCTGGAACGCGGTAAAGTCGCCTTTGAAGCCGGTCTCTTTCATCACGTCGAGCATCTGTTGATGCAGCTTGGCGACTTCGTCTTCGCCCAGCTTGTGAATCGCGGCGGGATCCATATCGAGCGTCGTGTATTCAATGATCTGCGAACGATAGAATGCTTTGCCATCCGGCAGATCATCGGCCGCCAGCGTCTTGCGAGCGCCCGGAACGTACTGCTCGTTCCAGAATTTGAGCAGACTCACATAGGCTGGCTGCACCGTGTCGCGGATGACGCTCACCGCCTCAGCGCGCAGCGCCGCCTGCCGATCAGGCGATACGCCGCTCATGGTTTTGAACGGCTTGTAGAACGACGTGTCCTCGGGTTTCGCGGCGATGACGTTGGAGATGGATTTGTCGCGGCCTTCGAGCGTCACCTGCGGCGGTGTAAAGCCGCGCGCCAGACCGGCTTTCATCTCCGCCACTTCTTCGTCGAAGAAGCGCGGAATGCTCCGCATCTGCGAAATCCAATTCTTGTAATCCTGTTCGGTTTTGAAGCCGGAACTGTCGTCGCCGAAGCCGGACCAGAATTGTGAGTCCGAATTGGCGGGCATTTCATAAGTGCGGAATTTCTGGTCCGCGATCATCGCCTGAATCTGCGGGATATAAACGTCGTAGTTGACTTGCTCTTTGGGCGAGAGTTGCGCGCGCGGGATCGCTTGCACGCGCTGCAGCGTATCCTCCCAATAGTGCTGGCGCATGTCCTGCGTCGCAGCATCCATCTTGGGCAGGAAAGCGGCGACTCCTTTTCCATCCTGCCGCCCGAATTGCGCGATGCGCCACGCCCATTCCTTGGTGTAGATCGCCTCGAACTTGGCGTCGGCGCTTGAGGCTTTTGCGTCGTTCTTCGGGGGTGAGGCTTGCGCCGGTAGTGCAGCAGCGGCAACGAGGATGGTCAGGCCAAAGCTTGCAAAGATCGCGTGCATGAATTCTTCCCTTGGATGTATTTTCACGGCCGCCGATTTGAAAAAGTCTAACCCCGAAATCCCATCGCCACCAAGTAAAGCTCGACGGATTCCGCGCGGCTCGCCGGCGGCTTCACATGCTTCACGTCCGTGAACATCTTCTTGATGCGTGTCAGCAGCTCGCCCGTGGCGCCGCCGCGAAACACCTTACCAACAAATGCGCCGCCGGGGCGCAGCGTATCTTCCGCAACATCGAGCGCGATCTCGAACAGCGCCAGCGTGCGCAGATGATCCGTCGCGCGATGGCCTGTGGTGGGCGCAGCCATGTCCGTCAGCACCAGGTCGGCGGGACCGCCTAACACCTCCTTCAACATCGCTGGCACATCCGCATCGGTGAGATCGGCCTGGAAAATTTCGGCGCCTGCGATCGGTTCCATCTCCAGGATATCCGCGCCGACAACACGCGCGGCGCCGCGTGCGACCGCGACTTGCGTCCATCCGCCGGGCGCAGCACCGAGATCGAGAACGCGCGCGCCCTTTTTCAGAAAATGAAATTTGGAATCGAGCTCGACAAGCTTGAACGCCGCGCGACTGCGATAGCCCTTCACCTTCGCTTCGCGCACGTAAGGATCGTTGAGCTGCCGTTCGAGCCAGCGATTGGAAGACGCCGTACGCTTCTTGGACGTCTTTACCTTCACGCGCAGGCTTTCGCCCCGCCCCGATGGCCCTCGCCCGTTGTCTTTCATGCAAGGAGGCATGCCCGAATTGCGGCCGCAGAGAAAGCGGAATTTCGCGCCGGCGTCCGGCATCGGCTTGGTTCTAAAGGAATATCGGCACTCGAGGTACAATCGGGCCTCCCGTCAATTAACGCGGCATTATGGGATTGCCGCGAAAATCAGGGTTCGCAGCCAAACCCGCGCCGTACCGCCTATGACGAAGCTGCCCCGTTACGACGAATTCGAGATTTCCGATGGCGTTCCTGCGCCCAGCGCGTTCGGTGCGCCGACGCAGGACGCGACGTTGCGCGACTACGTCTCTATCGCGCGGCTCGATCATGCGACCAAACACATCTTCATCGTGCCGGGCGCCGTGCTCGCCTTCCTGCTTTCCAAAACGCACAACGCGCATTTCATCCGCGACATCGTTTTGGGTTTGGTGACGGCGGTCGCTATCGCCTCGGCCAACTACGTCATCAACGAATGGCTTGATCGCGAATTCGACCGGCACCATCCCGTAAAGTCTGCGCGCTCTGCTGTGCAGAAGCGCTTTAACGAGACGATGATTTTTGTCGAATGGGCATTGCTGATTGCCATCGGCATCGGATGCGCTGCAGCGGCCAACGGCACGATGCTGACGGTTGCAACCGTCTTCGCGCTTCAAGGCGTGATCTACAACGTCAATCCGATCCGTACGAAGGACGTCGCCTATCTCGACGTGATTTCGGAATCGATCAACAATCCGCTCCGGCTCCTGATCGGTTGGGCGATGATCGATTCCACCACGCTGCCGCCGGGTTCGATCATGCTCGCTTACTGGTTCGGCGGCGCGTACCTGATGGCGGCCAAGCGGTATTCGGAATACCTGGAAATCGTCGCGGAACATGGCCGCGATCTGCTTGTACGCTATCGGGCGAGCTTTAAGGACTATTCCGAGATTTCGCTGAATGTGAGCTGCCTCGTCTACGGGCTACTGGCCAACTTCTTTCTCGCGATCTTCCTGATCAAATATCGCATCGAATATGTGCTTGTGATGCCGTTCGTGATCGCGCTGTTCGCCCAATACCTTATCTTGTCGATGAAGAAGGGTTCCGCGGCCCAGAGCCCTGAAAAATTGTTCGAGGAACGCTCGCTGATCATGACGGTGTTCTATCTCGTCACGGCCTTCGTCGCCGCCAGTTTCATTCACGTGCCGCAGCTTGCGATCTTCACATCGCAACAGCTCATCCAATTGCACTGATGCCTGCGGCACCATTCGACGGGCACCAAATCAAGCTCGTCGTTTTCGACGTGGACGGGACGCTCTACAGCCAACAGACTTTGCGTCTGCGTTTGGCGCCGGAATTGGCCGGCCAGCTTTTGAGCCGTCGTGGCCGAAAAAGCCTGAAAATCGTCGCGAACTATCGCCGGCTGCGCGAGCAGTTTGCCGAGCGCGAGGTGGAAAATTTCGAAACCACGCTCAGGGCTGGAACATGCGCCGCCACCCAATGTTCCGCTGAAGATGTGCAGCAAATCATAGGCGAATGGATTCATCGCCGGCCGCTTCGACACCTCAAAACATGTGTGTTTTCTGGTATTCCTGAATTATTTGTGGCGTTGAGATCCGCTGGGAAAACCGTCGCGATCTATTCCGACTACGCGGCGCAAGAAAGGCTCGCCGCGATGGGACTGTCCGCCGATCATATCGTTAGCGCACACGATCCGGACATCGCGATGTTGAAACCCAACCCAAAAGGCTTGCTCCAACTTATGGCGAAAGCGGGCGTTCAGCCGCACGAAACACTGCTGATCGGCGATCGTGCGGAACGCGACGGAGAGGCGGCGAGACGCGCGGGTGCGCACGCGCTCATCCGTTCGCAGTCGCGCATTGAAGGCTTTCAAACTTTTAGGGATTACAAAGACCCGATCTTCGCATCCTTGATCTGACGCGCTATTCCAGCACGACAAACTTGATATCACTCTTCGGCTGCACGTTGGTCAGTGTGGATTCGAAGGTCGTGGTGCCGGTCTTCTTCAAATCGCCTGCCCAGCACATCGACATGATATTCATCGGCTTCAGCTTATCGACCGTCAGATGCAGAGTGCCGATCCCGCCTTTCCAGTTGTTCGCCGTCTTCAGGATGAAACCCGTTGAATAGATGTTGAGCAATCCGGCGTCCTGGCCGGCGGGACGCGGAGCGGTGAGGCGTTTTCGGATTGCCGACAGCGTTCCGGCATCCATGCAGTAATCCGTTCGCCAGCTATTGCCGCCACCTTCCGCCGGCTTTCCCGGTTTCAGATCTTCCGTCGAGAAGAACGTCTGCCCCGTGACGGGCACATAATTGTGCTCGACAACAACTGTCTTTCCCGCAGGAAAATGTTGGGTCCAATAGAATTTCGTGCGGACCAGCCATTTTGGATGTTCCTGATCCGGCGCGTCGGCCTCGGAGACGCCGGCCTTTTCGAGAATCTTTTTCTTTGCGGCGGGCAAATGATAGATCTTGGCGATACCGCCACCGACC
>DASZML010000105.1:0-3080 GCA_035551875.1 Rhizomicrobium sp. | reverse complement strand
GCCGTCTTATCGCACGACGAAACGTATCTTCGCAGTGATGCGGCCGGATGGGCTCAATCTGAACCTTCCCGAAGAGCGGAAAGAATTTCTGTTCGAGGCCGCGCCGGATGTGTTCGTGAAATATATGTGGGGCAAGACGGCGAATGTGATCGTGCAGATCGCGAAGATTTCGCCCAAAGAATTGAAGGCGCTGATCATCGAATCCTACACGCACAATCTTCCCCCGCGGCCGAAAACGAAAAAGAAAACAAACCGGCCAAAAACTTCTGCTGCACCTGCGAAACAGAAGCGCCGCGCGCCTTCCCCGCGCAAACGGAAATAAGGACCTGGTCCGCCACGGAATATCTGTCTTCCGCGGAGTTCCAACGCGCGTTTCCGGTAATCCAATTCCATTCGGGCAAGATCGCTATGCAGGTTCCTGCAACGTGCGCTTTCGTCGCGCGTTAAACTGCGGCAGGGTTGCGCAACTGGAAGCATTGGAGGGACCAATGGTTCGTGAAATCGAACTGTTTGCCGTCAGTCTCGTCTTTGTATTTCTGGGGGCCTGTGCGTTCGGATTTGTTCACTGAACAACAGGCAAGGGAAAGCGAATTGGCCGGGATGACGTGGCGGCCTTTTCTCCTTTAAGCCGCGTCTTTGGCTTTCGGATCGTAGTTCAAGATCGGCGAGAGCCAGCGTTCGGCGACGGCGTTGTCCCAGCCTTTGCGGCGCGCATAATCTTCCACCTGATCGCGCTCGATACGGCCTGTTCCGAAGTAGCGGCTTTCGGGATGGGAAAAATAAAGCCCGCTCACCGATGAGCCGGGAAACATCGCGAAGCTTTCGGTGAGTTTGATGTCAACGCGATCTTCCGCATCGAGCAGCTTGAACAGCGTGCCCTTCTCCGTGTGATCCGGCTGTGCGGGATAGCCCGGCGCCGGGCGGATACCGCGATATTTCTCGCCGATGAGATCAGCGCTGGAAAGATGTTCGTCCTTTGCATAGGCCCAGAATTCCTTGCGCACGCGCTCGTGCATCCGTTCGGCGAACGCTTCTGCCAGACGATCGGCAAGTGCGCGCAAGAGGATCGCGGAGTAATCGTCCTTGTCGGCTTCAAAGCGCTTGATGTGCGCGTCTTCGCCAAGCCCCGCCGTCACCGCGAAACCGCCGATGAAATCTTCGCCTTTGCCGATCGGCGCGATGAAATCGGACAGCGCCATGTTGGGCTTGTCGCTTTCGCGGCTCATCTGCTGGCGGATGGTGTGCAGGCGATGAATGGGAAATTTCCGCGCCTTGTCACCATAGATGACGATGTCGTCGCCATCGCTGTTCGCGGGCCAGAAACCGACCACAGCCTTTGCGGTCAACCATTTGCCTTCGATGATCCTGGCGAGCATGGCCTGCGCATCTTTGAATAACCCACGCGCAGCCTCGCCGACCTTGTCGTCATCGAGAATGGACGGGTATTGGCCGACCAACTCCCATGTCTGGAAGAACGGCGTCCAATCTATATATCGCGCAAGTTCGGCCAGATCGTACGGCCCGTATTGCTTCGTGCCGAAATAACTTGGCACCGGCGGCGCGTAGCTCGACCAATCAAATTTGGGCTTGTTATCGCGCGCTTGTTGGATCGTCAGGCGGCGACCGGGGCTACGTGCGCTCGCATGTTTCGCGGCGATCTCTTTGTATTCTTTGCGCGTCGCCGAAACGAAATCGCTCTTTTGCGTTTTCGATAGCAATTGCGAAGCGATGCCCACCGCGCGCGACGCATCGGTCACATAGACCGTCTGCCCCTTCGTGTAGTTGGGATTGATCTTCACGGCAGTGTGGACCTTGGACGTCGTCGCGCCGCCGATGAGCAGCGGAATATCGAAGCCCTGCCGCTCCATTTCGCTCGCCACATGCACCATTTCGTCCAGCGACGGCGTGATAAGACCTGAAAGCCCGATCATGTTGGCATTGGCCTCGCGTGCGGCATCGAGAATTTTCTGCGCCGGCGTCATCACGCCGAGATCGATCACTTCATAGCCGTTACATTGCAGCACGACGCCGACGATGTTCTTGCCGATGTCGTGGACGTCGCCCTTCACCGTGGCCATGACGATGCGGCCCGCGGGCTCTTTCACAGCATCTTTCTCGTCTTCCATGAAGGGCAGCAGATGCGCGACGGCCTTCTTCATCACGCGCGCGGATTTCACCACTTGCGGCAAGAACATCTTGCCGGAGCCGAAAAGATCGCCGACGACGTTCATGCCCGCCATCAACGGGCCTTCGATCACATCCAGCGGACGCGTTGCTTCAAGGCGTGCGGCCTCGGTGTCTTCGACGACATAGGCGTCGATGCCATGCACGAGCGCGTGGGATAAGCGGTCGTTCACTGGCAGCGAACGCCACGCCATCTCCTCTATCTTCGCCGCAGCACCGCCGCCTTTGAATTGCTGCGCCAATTCGAGAAGTCTCTCGGTCGCATCAGGCGAGCGGTTAAACAGAACACCCTCAATCGCTTCGCGGAGCGGCGTCGGCACATCCTGATAGACGGCGAGTTGCCCGGCATTGACGATGCCCATATCCATGCCTGCCTTGATGGCGTGGAACAGGAAGATGGAGTGCATGGCCTCGCGCACGGTGTCGTTGCCGCGGAACGAGAACGAAAAATTCGACACGCCGCCAGAGACATGCGCCAGCGGCATCTCTGTGCGAATGACCTTCGTCGCCTCGACGAAGGCGCGGCCATAGTCATTGTGCTCTTCGATGCCGGTGGCGACCGCGAAGATGTTGGGATCAAAGATGATGTCTTCCGGCGGGAAGCCAACTTTATTCACCAGCACATCGTATGCGCGGCGGCAGATATCGACCTTGCGCTCCAACGTATCGGCCTGACCTGTTTCATCGAACGCCATCACGACAACGGCGGCGCCGAAGCGCATCACTTCGACGGCACGCTCGATGAAAGCCGCCTCGCCTTCCTTCAGCGAGATCGAATTGACGATGCTTTTGCCCTGCACGCATTTCAGGCCGCTCTCGATGACCGACCATTTCGATGAGTCGATCATCACCGGCACGCGCGCGATGTCCGGCTCACCCGCCGCCATGTTGAGGAA
>DASZML010000104.1:0-11262 GCA_035551875.1 Rhizomicrobium sp. | reverse complement strand
CCGTCGCCCAGTTCGCGCTTCTGTCCCGATAGATCGCGCATTACTTCGCCTGCGGGATACGTTCGGCGCTTTGCCGCGCCAGCATCCAACCGGGATATTCCATCGGCAGCGCGCTCGCTTCGTCGAGCGATTTCATTTCGTCGGCCGATAGCTGAACCTTCACAGCAGCGAGATTGTCATCGAGCTGATCGGTCGTCTTTGCGCCGATGATGACCGTCGTCACGAACGGCTTGTGCAGAATATAGGCGAGGGCGATCTGGGCGACGCTGACGCCTTTCTTGTCCGCGATCGCGCGCATGGCATCGACGCATTTCCACGCGCGGTCTTTGTCGACCGGCGGGAAATCGAACGCGGTGCGGCGCGCGCCTTCCGGGCCGTTGCTGCCGGGACCGTATTTGCCCGACAGCAATCCGCCCGCGAGCGGCGACCACACCATCAGGCCGACTTTCTGATCCTGCATCATGGGGACGAGCTCGCGTTCCAAATCGCGTCCCGCGATGGAGTAGTACGCCTGCAATGTTTCAAAGCGCGCATAGCCGTGCTTGTCGGAAATGCCGAGCGCTTTCATGATTTTCCACGCCTGCCAGTTCGAGCAGCCGACGTAACGCACCATGCCCTGACGCGTGAGATCGTCCAGCGCGCGCATGGTTTCTTCCACTGGTGTCACAACATCAGTGGCGTGGATCTGATAGAGATCGATGTGATCGGTGCCGAGACGCTCAAGGCTGCGCGCGACCGCATCCATAATGTGTCCACGCGATGCGCCGAGATCGTTCGGCCCCGGCCCCATGCGCCCGTAGCATTTCGTCGCGATCACCACGCTCGAACGTTTGATTCCAACATCTTTGATCGCCTGCCCAGTTAGTCGCTCGGACTGTCCGGCAGAATAGACATCTGCGGTGTCGAGGAAGTTCACGCCCGCTTCGAGCGAACGGCTTACAATTTGCGTTGCCAGCTTTTGATCGACATCGCCGATCCCGGCCCACATGCCGCTGGGTTTTTTGTCGCCGGTGAATGTCATCGTGCCAAGGCAGATTTCGGACACGAACATCCCGGTGTTGCCGAGCTGGTTGTATTTCATCGCATTCCTCCAATGTCAGGTTGGAAGGATCGTAATCTCCGGCCAGTATTCTTTCCAGCGCAGCGCTTTCTCCATGTATTTGTCGGGGAGAAAGTTCGCGGCGCGGTTCGGGCGAATGATCATCTTTGAAATGTCATCGAAGCCGCGCGGCGCGTAAACCTCGTAGCCGTCGGCATTTGTGCGAATACCCACTTGTGCGTTGTGCATAAGAAATCGGTCGATACCTTCCGTCGAACGCGCGAGCGGCGGGTAGGGCATGGCGAATTTCTTTTCGTACCAGAGATGCACGCGCGCCTGATTGCGGACTTCGATGGAGATGTCGAGTTCGGAAAAGACGGCAGCCGCGCGTTTGATCGTCCGGTCTTCCGCCTCCCAAGATGTGTCCGGATCGAAATAGAAGATGTCGTAGTCCTTGATGCCGAAATCGGGCTTGCGGCTCGTCTGCACATTCCAGACGGTCTGAAACAACGCGCCGGACACAAGCCACGCATCGGACAGGGCGAGCGACGGCAGCCGTTCGACGATCGCGCGGTTGAACGGATTGCGTTTGATGGTGGCGATGAATTCGGACTCGGTCATGGATTGGCGAGATTGCCATTGCGCGCGAAGCGCGGCACGGTCGCCGCAATCAATCGTGTGGAGAAGATATGGGCGCCGTCACAATCACAGGCCTCGTGGCTGCATTCCTGACGACCGTCGCGTTCCTGCCGCAGGTGATCCACACCATTCGCACGCGCTCCACACACGATATCTCGCTGCGGATGTATTCGCTTTATACGGCCGGGATATTCTTGTGGTTTGTGTATGGCCTGTTCTTACGGGACGTTCCGCTCATCGCATCGAACGCTGTTACGTTCCTGCTGGCGGCGACGATCTTGGTGCTAAAAATTCGTCACGGCTAGTTGCGGATCGGCGATGGCGCCGTCGCAAATGCGCGCGGCGGCAGTTTGTAAACGCCAGGACTTTTCAGCGGGACGGTGCTCGTCCAAGTCACCGCGGAGAATGGCAAATCGCCGTAGAGGTGAGGGTAGGCATCGCCTGCGCTGTTTTCTTCCCATTTCAGTGCTTCGCCAAGGCGGTCGGACTCGATGGCGATGAGCATCAATCCGCTCTCGTTCGGAAAGTGCTTGGTCAACGTCGTCGCAAGCTGAGCCGATGTCGAAAGATGGATAAACCCATCGTGCTTGTCCGCCGCCGAACCGCGATAGATGTTTTCCTTTTGCGCCTCAGCCCATTCCGAATAGGGGCAAATCTTGAAAATCTGCATGCAATTCCTTTGGCGTCGAGCAGCGCGCAAGTCAACCGCGGCGCTGTTAAAGCGTAAACGAAGCGCGGTTTAAGCCGCCTGTGCTGTGCCACCGACGGTGAGACCGTCGATGCGCAGTGTCGGTTGTCCGACGCCAACGGGCACAGATTGTCCGTTCTTGCCGCAGGTGCCGATGCCGGTGTCGAGTTTAAGATCATTGCCAATCATCGAAATCTTGGTGAGCGCCGTTGCTCCGTCCCCGATCAACGTCGCCCCCTTGATGGCGGCGCCGATCTTTCCGTTTTCGATCAGATACGCCTCAGTGCAGGAGAACACGAACTTACCGTTGGTGATATCGACCTGGCCGCCACCGAAGTTCGTTGCGTAGATGCCTCTGGGAACGCTGGCGATGATTTCGCCCGGCGCTTTGTCGCCCGCCAACATATAAGTGTTGGTCATGCGCGGCATGATGTTGGCGGCGTGGCTTTCGCGGCGGCCGTTGCCGGTTGGCGCGACACCCATCAATCGCGCGTTCTGCCGATCCTGCATATAGCCCTTTAGGATCCCGTCCTCGATCAACACGGTGCGCGATGTCGGCGTGCCTTCATCGTCGATGGTGAGCGAGCCCCGTCGGTTCGAAAGGGTACCGTCATCGACCACCGTCACGCCCGGCGAAGCGACCCGCTCGCCGAGCAATCCCGCAAACGCGCTTGTCTTCTTGCGATTGAAATCGCCTTCGAGGCCGTGACCGATTGCTTCGTGCAACAAAATACCGGGCCAGCCGGGGCCAAGCACGACGGTCATCTCGCCAGCAGGGGCGGGCACGGATTCCAGATTCACGAGCGCCTGGCGCAAAGCTTCATCGACAGCAGCGTGCCAATAATCCGCGGCGAGATAGGTCGTATATCCCTCGCGTCCACCACCGCCGAATGTGCCGGACTCTTGCCTGCCGTCTTTCTCGACAATCACCGACACGTTCAAGCGCACCAGCGGGCGGATGTCTTTGTAGACCTCCCCGCCAGGGCGAACGATTTCAATCTGCTGCCAATCGCCTGAGAGCGAACACGACACCTGCTTCACGCGGCCGTCTTTGCTGCGCGCATATTCGTTCATGTCGGTAAGCAGCTTCACCTTGGTTTCGAAGCCCGCCGTGTTGAGCGGATCTATGTCGGTGTAGAGCTTGGCATTGGTGCGGGCAGGGGGCAGCGCGATGGTGCCGCCATGTCCGCTGGAAACTGCGCGCACCGTTTGGCCCGCGCGCTTGATCGCTTCTTCGGACAGTTCGGATGCATGCGCGTAGCCGGTCGTCTCGCCGGCGACCGAGCGCAACCCGAAACCTTGGCTCGTGTCGAACGTCGCCGCTTTGAGGCGGCCGTCATCGAATGCGAATGTTTCGCTCTGGCGGTATTCGAGGAAGAGTTCGCCGTCGTCGCTGCCTTTCAGCGATTCGTCCACGAGCGACTGCACGCGTGCACGGTCCAAGCCCGACTGGTTGAAGAAAAGTTCGCCTGATGACGCCACGTTCGGAACTCCCGGAAATCAATGTGTTGTCGTGGAATATGGGCATTGGCGACGCGCGCGTCATCTGCCGCGATGCGTTACACCGCCCCGTGCCATAAGGTCGCAATGACTTTAGGGACTTAGCACCTCTAAATCCTTTCCGGATTCCGGGGTTGCGGGGGCGTTTCTTGCCCGCCGTGCCACGCATTTGCGAGGTCGCCTGATGTTTCTGAAAAAGATCGGCGCCGGGTTGTCAGGGGCAGTCGCGCTGACGGGCGCATTCTTCTGGTCCACGGCGGCTTCGGCTCTTCCTTACAACTGGCAAATGATGTTCCAGCCTGCCGCGTCGCCGGTGATGGAGCGCATCGAGGACTTCCACAAAGAACTTCTTGTCATCATCACGCTGGTGTCGCTGTTCGTGCTGGCGCTGCTGTTGTGGATCATGGTGCGCTACAACCAGCGCCGCAATCCGGTGCCGAGCAAAAACGCGCACAACACCGTTCTGGAAGTGGCCTGGACGATCATCCCCGTCATCATCCTCGTCATCATCGCGATCCCCTCGTTCAAGCTGCTCTATTACGAAGCGGATATTCCGACTCCCGACCTCACGATCGAAGCGATCGGCAAGCAGTGGTTCTGGACGTATGAATATCCCGCCAGCAAACTCACTTTCGACAGCCTCGGCCTCTCCGATGCCGATGCGGCAAAGAAAGGCGAGCCGCGTCTGCTTGGCGTCGATAACGCCATCACCGTTCCGGTGAACAAGGTCGTCGAGATCGACACCACCGGCGCCGATGTGATCCACAGTTGGGCGATGCCGCAGATGGGCGTGAAGATGGACGCCGTCCCGGGCCGTATCAATAAGACGTGGTTCAAAGCCACGCAGATGGGCACGTTCTACGGCGAATGCTCCGAGCTTTGCGGCGCACGCCACGCCTTCATGCCGATCGAACTGCATGTGGTTTCCGACGCCGACTACGCCGCATGGCTCGCCGGTGCGAAGAAGAAGTTTGCCGCGATCGACACCAACACCCAAGTCGCCGCGAAATAAGGAACACGGATATGGCAGCCGACATCGCTCACGCGCACGACGACCACCCGCACGGCTGGCGCCGCTACGTCTATTCGACGAACCACAAGGACATCGGAATGATGTACCTGGTGTTCGCGATCATGGCCGGCGTCGTCGGCGGCACGCTTTCGATGTTCATGCGCGCCGAGCTGATGTATCCGGGGCTCCAGGTCTTCAAGGAGCCGCATACCTTCAACGTGTTCGTGACCGGTCACGGCCTGATCATGATCTTCTTCATGATCATGCCCGCCATGATCGGCGGTTTCGGAAACTGGCTTGTGCCCTTGATGATCGGCGCGCCGGACATGGCGTTCCCGCGCATGAACAACATCTCGTTCTGGCTGCTGCCGTTCTCGTTCGCGCTGCTCATCCTGTCGATGTTCTTTGAGGGTGACAGTGGCGGCACCGGTGTCGGCGGCGGTTGGACGCTCTATGCGCCGTTGTCGACTTACGGGTCACCCGGACCGGCGATGGACTTCGCGATCTTCTCGATCCACATCGCGGGTGCGTCCTCGATTTTGGGCGCGATCAATTTCATCACAACGATCTTCAACATGCGCGCGCCGGGCATGACGCTGCACAAGATGCCGCTGTTCGTGTGGTCGATCCTGGTGACGGTGTTCCTGCTGCTGCTGTCGCTGCCGGTCCTCGCCGGCGCGATCACCATGCTGCTGACCGACCGCCATTTCGGCACGTCGTTCTTCAATCCGGCCGGTGGCGGCGATCCGATCCTCTACCAGCATCTGTTCTGGTTCTTCGGACATCCGGAAGTTTACATCCTGATCCTGCCGGGCTTTGGCATGGTCAGCCACATCATCTCGACGTTCTCCAAGAAGCCGGTGTTTGGCTATCTCGGCATGGCGTACGCGATGGTGGCGATCGGCTTCATCGGCTTCCTCGTCTGGGCGCACCACATGTACACCGTGGGCCTCAGCGTCGACACGAAAGCGTATTTCGTGTTCGCCACCATGGTCATCGCGGTGCCGACCGGTATCAAGATATTTTCGTGGATCGCGACGATGTGGGGCGGCTCGGTGGAGTTCAGGACGCCGATGCTCTGGGCCATCGGCTTTGTGCTGCTGTTCACCATCGGCGGCGTGACCGGGGTGGTGCTGGCGAACGCGGGCGTCGATGTCGTGTTGCAGGACACTTATTACGTGGTGGCGCATTTCCATTACGTGCTGTCGCTTGGCGCCGTCTTCGCCATCTTCGGCGGCTTCTATTTCTGGTTCCCGAAGTTCACCGGCTATATGTACAACGAGGCACTCGGAAAGTTGCACTTCTGGATCACCTTCATCGGTGTGAACGTCGCCTTCTTCCCGATGCACTTTCTTGGCCTCGCCGGAATGCCGCGCCGCTATGCCGACTATCCCGATGCGTTCGCGGGCTGGAATTTCGTATCGTCGATCGGGGCGTTCATCGCGGGCTTCGGTGTCATCATCTTCTTCGTCATGCTGATCGAAGCCTTCGCGCGAAAGCGCATCGCCGGTGACAATCCTTGGGGTGTTGGCGCGACGACGATGGAGTGGACCGTGTCCTCGCCGCCGCCGTTCCACACCTTCAACGAATTGCCGCACATCACCGGGGGCACGCACTAGCCCATGGCAGTCACCGAGACCTTTGTACGGGGAGAGCGCATCGCCACGGTTGGCGATTTCTTTGCGCTGCTCAAACCGCGCGTGATGTCTCTGGTGATCTTCACCGGGCTTGCCGGGATTGTCGTCGCGCCGGGACATATCGATCCCGTCTCGGCCTTCACCGCGCTTCTTTGCATCGCCGTGGCAGCGGGTGCCTCTGGTGCGCTCAACATGGCGTATGAGGCCGATCTGGACGCGCGCATGACACGCACCGCTGCGCGTCCTGTTGCGCGTGGCGCCATTGCCAAACATGAAGCGTTGGCGTTCGGCTGGTCATTGTCGGTCGCGGCGGTGACGCTGATGGGTCTGTTCATCAACCTCGTCGCGGCGGCGCTCCTGGCCTTCACCGTCTTCTTCTATGTCGTCGTCTATACGCTTTGGCTGAAGCGACGCACGGCACAGAACATCGTGATCGGCGGACTGGCCGGCGCGTTACCGCCGGCGATCGGTTGGGCCGCGGTGACAGGACACATCGCGCTCGCGCCGCTGACCTTGGTGCTGATCACGTTCCTGTGGACGCCGCCGCATTTCTGGGCGCTCGCGCTTTATCGTTGCGAGGATTACGTCCGCGCCGGTTTGCCGATGATGCCGGTGGTGAAGGGCAAGGCGCACACGCGCAAGGAAATCCTGGCCTACACCATCGCGCTGTTCTTCGCCGGTATCGCGCCGTCGTTCATCGGCCTTGGCGGTCCGCTTTATCTTGCCGTCGCCGCGCTGTTCTCCGGGTGGATGGTGTTCGACGCCTTCGCCGTGCTGCGCGAGAAGGACGAAGTGAAAGAGCCTGCCGCGCGCCGCCTGTTCGGCGTTTCGATCTTCTATCTCTTCATTCTCTTCGCCGCATTGATCCTGGAACGCCTGCTTGGCATCGCGCCGATGGGCGCGGGCCATTTCGGCGCGTGGATGTGAGGCGATGGATGAAGATGAACTCGCCGCGCGCAACGCACGCGAACGGCGCAAAAGAAGCATCGCCATCGCGCTCGTCCTGGGCGCAATGGTTTTATTGTTTTTCCTGATGACGATCGTCCGGCTGAAGGGCCACGCGTTCGACTAACGGACTGGAGAGGGTGTTATGGCGCATTCGGAAGTGAGACACGATTACCACCTGGTCAATCCCAGCCCGTGGCCTATCGTGGGATCTGTCGCTGCGTTCACGATGCTGGGCGGCACCGTTCTCTGGATGAACAAGGACTATGCCGGCTTCGGCAGTCTTGCCGGTCAGCCCTGGATATTCGCGATTGGCGCGGCGCTGCTGATCCTGACCTTCATCGGCTGGTGGCGCGATGTGATCCGCGAGAGCGTTGTCGAGCACGACCACACACCAGTGGTGAAGCTCGGCCTGCGTTACGGCATGCTGCTCTTCATCGCCTCCGAAGTGATGTTCTTCGTCGCGTGGTTCTGGGCCTATTTCAACACCGCGATCTTCCACAACGATGTCGGCATCGCGAGCTGGCCGCCGGCTGGCATCACCACGCTCGATCCGTGGCATCTGCCGCTGCTCAACACGCTGCTCTTGCTGACGTCCGGCACGACCGTGACGTGGGCGCATCATGCGATCCAGCACGGCAATCGCAAGGATGCGATACAGGGCTTGATCCTGACGGTGCTGCTTGGCGCGAGCTTCACATGCGTGCAGGCCTATGAGTACTTGCATGCGCCCTTCACGTTCGGCTTCAACAATCTCGCCAAGGTACCGTTCACGGACGTGGCGCACACATCGCTCGCCGTCGGTGTCGGCAATTTCGACGCGATCTACGGCTCGACGTTCTTCATGGCGACGGGCTTCCACGGCTTTCACGTCATCGTGGGAACGATCTTCCTCACGGTATGCCTCGGCCGCGCCATAGCCGGCCAGTTCACGCCGGCGCGCCACTTCGGCTTCGAAGCCGCCGCCTGGTACTGGCACTTCGTCGACGTGGTGTGGCTCTTCCTCTTCGTCTGCATCTATGTGTGGGGCGAAGGGCCGATCGTAGCGGCTTGACCGGACACACCGAACCGACCGCGCTCACCGCCGCACTGAAAGGCATTTGTCCGCGTTGCGGCACCGGCAAGTTGTTCGGCGGCTATCTCGATATCGCGAAGACATGCCCAAACTGCGGCCTGAACTTCGCGATGTTCGATGTCGGCGACGGCGCGAGCGTGTTCGTTATCCTCATCGCGGGATTTCTGATCTGCGGCGCAGCGCTGATCGTGGAAGTGAAATATTCGCCGCCTTATTGGGTGCACGCGATCATCTGGTTGCCGCTCATCGCTATCGTCGTGCTCGGCGGATTGCGCCTCGTGAAATCGGCGCTGATGGTCCTGCAATACAAGAACCGCGCCGGCGAAGGGCGGATCGCGAAATGATGGCGATAGAACAATTACCTCCCCCTTGTGGGGAGGTCGAAACACGAAGTGTTTCGGGTAGGGGACTTCTCCATCTGCAAACGCTTTCCCCCACCCGGATCGCTTCGCTCTCCGACCTCTCCACAAGGGGGAGGTGATTATGCGCGTCTATTTCCGTCCATTGCTCGTCCCAACATTGTGGCTTATCCCGCTGCTCGCGATCCTGTGCGCGCTTGGCGTGTGGC
Source organism: Rhizomicrobium sp. (assembly GCA_035551875.1). GTDB lineage: Bacteria > Pseudomonadota > Alphaproteobacteria > Micropepsales > Micropepsaceae > Rhizomicrobium. Next base: position 2,159 of record DASZML010000104.1, on the reverse strand, counting down.
AAATCCAGCGCTTGCATTGGAAGCTCGATCTTATCGCGCGAATCCATGAAGGGCTGATTGCGCCGCCGATCCCGCTCGCGCAAGCGATGCCCGCGCTCGATGCAGCGCATGTGGCGGATGCCGATTACCGCCGCGTTTCGGCGCACGGCATGTTCGAGAATAGCGAAGAGGTTTTCTTCTTCACGACGGGTGCTGAGGCCAAGCCGGTTTATCATGTGCTGACGCCGTTCCGGCTCGATGATGGCTACACGCTGATCGTGGATCGCGGATGGATCCCGGTGACACCGGCGTCGCAAGCGCGGTTGCACGCCGGCGATTTGAACGGGCCGCGCACCATCGCCGGCATTATCCGCAAGCCCGCGCCGCCAAACTGGTTCACGCCGCCGATCAACCGCGCCAAGCGCATCGTTCACACGCGCGATCCCGTTGTGATTGCGCAGACCTTCGGATTCAAAAATGTTTTCCCGATGTTTCTCGAAGCCGACGCCACGCCCAATCCCGGCGGATGGCCGAAGGGCGGCGTGACGGTGATCGATCTGCCGAACGATCACCTGCAATATGCGATCACCTGGTTCGGTCTCGCGATCGGATTGCTCGCGGTCTATCTCAGCTACCACGCCTCGCGCGGGAGATTGGGATGGCGGTGAGCGGGCTACTGCAATTCGATCAATAAAGTGCAGATATGCAATCAGCTTTATCGCTCGTGGAAGCGTGTCGGCACCGGCAAAACGACAACCTGCTCATTAAGCCCAGCAAGAATCGTGGTGTGCCCAGCTAAAACAAACTAACTTGTATTCCTATTTTTATACTATATAGTCCTATGTATGTTCTGCTCCCGTCCCACCTCTGTTTTGCCGAACCGCCTCGCCCGGACCGATTTGCGCGCGCGTCGCGCAGCGGCGACCCGGAGAGGGGGAGGGGGTAATCGCATTCTTGACTTCAAATGCGTAGAGGCTCGTCGCAGCACGAGATGTTGTGCTGAGCGCGCGAATCCGACGGAGCAAATCTCGACTTCAATCCCGGAACGGAGGAATGCCCCCCCTCCCCAAATTTTGCAATTCAACTACCTCCGGTGGGATGCGCAGGCGTCTATTGACCCCAAACCTGCGAGGCCACGATGCGGTATGTGAGCACGCGCGGGCAAGCCGCGCCGCAATCCTTCGCCGAGATTCTTCTCGCCGGCACCGCGTCCGATGGCGGCTTGTTCATGCCGGAGACCTGGCCGCAGTTTCCGCAAGCCGAGATCGCGGGTTTCGCGGGCAAGTCTTACGCCGATGTCGCCTTCGCGATCCTGAAGCGTTTCGCCGGCGAAAGTTTCAGCGATGCCGAACTGCGCGAAGACATCGCCGCCGCTTATTCGGATTTCGATGCGCGTGAAATCGCGCCGCTGGTGGGGATCGGCAAAGACAACTATCTTCTCGAACTGTTTCACGGTCCCACGCTCGCGTTCAAGGACATCGCGATGCAGATCCTGGGACGCCTCTTCGCGCGTGCGCTAAAGAAACGTGGCGGCCGCGCCACGGTTTTGGCGGCAACATCCGGCGACACGGGCTCCGCAGCCATCGCCGCGCTCGGCGGTCTCGAGAATATCGACGTGTTCGTCATCCATCCGAAAGGCCGCACCAGTGAGGTGCAGCGCCGCCAGATGACGACGAGCAAGCGCGCCAACGTCTATAACATCGCGCTGGAAAGCGATTTCGACGCGGCGCAGACGATCGTAAAGCAACTTTTCGCCGACGATGCCTTCGCGCGCGCGGTGCATCTGACCGCAGTGAATTCGATAAACTTCGCGCGCATCGCGGCGCAGAGCGTCTATTACTTCACGGCAACTGCGAAGCTCGGCAAGCCTGCTAACTTCGTGGTGCCAACCGGCAATTTCGGCGACGTGTTCGCAGGCGAAGCGGCGATGCGGATGGGTTTGCACGCGAACCAACTCGTGGTCGCCACCAACGCCAACGACATTATGGCGCGCGCGCTGAACGATGGCGTCTATGCGTCCGCTGCCGCGCACGCCACGCTCAGCCCGTCGATGGACATTCAGGTCGCCAGCAACTTCGAACGCGCGCTGTTCGAAGCGAGCGGGCGCAACACGGCGTGGCTACGTGACGCGATGCACACATTCATGCGCGACAAATCACTGAAGCTGCCCGACAACATTC
>DASZML010000103.1:0-3033 GCA_035551875.1 Rhizomicrobium sp. | reverse complement strand
ATTGTCACGGGCGCAGGCGGCGGCCTTGGCCGTTGTCACGCGATCGAATTCGCCAAGCGTGGCGCGAAAGTCGTCGTGAACGATCTGGGCGGTGCGGTCGATGGCACGGGCGGAAATTCCGCAGCAGCCGAAGCTGTCGTGAAGGAAATCACCGACGCCGGCGGTCAGGCGATCGCCAATGGCGCATCGGTCACCGACGATGCTGGCGTGCAGCACCTCATCCAGACGACGATGGATAAGTGGGGTCGGATCGACGTCATCATCGCGAACGCAGGCATCCTGCGCGACAAGAGCTTTTCCAAGATGGAGCTCAAAGACTTCGACGCGGTGATGCAGGTCCACGTCATGGGCACCGTGAAGCCGGTGAAGGCGGCGTGGGAGATCATGAAGAAGCAGCAGTATGGCCGCATCGTCGTGACCACTTCTTCTACGGGCCTCTATGGCAATTTCGGCCAGACCAATTACGGCACGGCGAAGCTAGGCCTCGTCGGCTTCATGAACACGCTGAAGCTGGAAGGCGCGAAGGACAACGTGAAGGTCAATGCGATCTGCCCCGTCGCCGGCACGCGCATGACCGAGAATCTCATGCCGCCGGAAATGGTGGCGGCATTGAAGCCGGAATATGTGACGCCGGCTGTCGTGTTTCTGGCGAGCGACGATGCGCCTACGGGTGTCGTGATTTCGGCTGCAGCTGGCGCGTTCTCATCCGCGCAGATCGTGGAGTCGAGCGGCGTCAATCTTGGTCACGACGCGACAGCAGACGATGTGGCGGCGAACTGGTCGAAGATCAGCGACTTTACGGGCGCCAAACACTTCACGATGGGCGGCGAACACAGCGCACACTTCTTTGAACTACTAAAGAACAAGCCACTCGTCGGATAATATTTAATCGACACAAAAAATCCGGCGGAGCTCGCGCTTCGCCGGATTTTTATTTGGCTTTCGAGATTTTAAAGCCCGAGAACGGCCTTCGCCATGATGTTGCGCTGGATCTCGTTCGAACCGGCGTAGATCGAAGCCTTACGCAGGTTGAAGTAATATGGCGAGATCGGCGCGGCGAATTCCGGACCGGGCCGTGGAACGTTTGTTTTCGCCCATGTGTCGCGAACGAACGGCATCGCATAGTAGCCAATAGCTTCCACCGATAACTCGCTGATCGCTTGTTGTAGATCCGTGCCGTTGCACTTCAGCAGCGATGATTCCGCACCCGGACGTTGACCCGCACTCATCGCGCTGAACAGACGCAGCTCGAAATATTCCAGCGCCGAAACTTCGATCTCCAACTGATCGAGCCGCGTGCGGAACGACACATCGTCGATCAGCTTCGCGCCGTTCGTATCGGTCTGGGCCGCGATCTTGCGCACCTTGTTGATCGCGCGCTTCAAACCCGGCCCGTACGAATTGCCGCGCTCGAAGGATAGAAGATATTTGGCGTAGTCCCAGCCCTTGTTCTCTTCGCCGATGCGGTTTTCCTTCGGTACCTTCACATCGGTGTAGAAGACCTGATTGATCTCTTGCTGGTCCGCCATCGGAACATCCAGCGTCACCAGTGGTTCGACCTTGATCCCCGGCGTCTTCATATCAACGAGAATGAAGCTGATGCCTTCCTGTGCTTTCGCTTTCGGATTTGTGCGAACGAGATTGAACATCCAGTCCGCCCATTGCGCATGGGTCGTCCAGATTTTTGAGCCGTTGATGAGATAGTGATCGCCTTTGTCCTCGCACTTCATCTGCAGGGACGCGAGGTCTGACCCGGAGCCAGGTTCCGAGTAACCCTGGCACCACCAGATCTCGCTCGCCAGGATTGGTGGCAAATGCTTTGTCTTCTGCTCCGACGTGCCGAACGCCATGATGACGGGACCGACCATCTTCAAACCCATCGGCGACATCACCGGCGTTCCCGCGGCAGCCATCTCGACTTCAAAAATGTATTTCTGTGTCGAAGTCCAACCGGGACCGCCATATTCCTGCGCCCAGTTCGGCGCGGCCCAACCTTTGCGGTAGAGCGCGCGCTGCCATTTCAGCATGGAGTCCTTGTCGAGATAGCCATTCTTGGATTGCGCATTCTTCGCGCGCAGATCCTCGTCATAAGCTTCGGCAATGAACGCGCGCACGTCGTCGCGAAACGCGTTGTCTTCCTTCGAAAAGGAGAGATCCATGTTGAGACCTCGCTTAAACTAGATGGCGTCGAAATACTGGATGTCGGGACGTCCGCCCATCGTCGGCCCGATCTTGGGACCGGCGGCTTTGAAATGATCGGACTTGCCGTGCGCTTCCAGCGCGGCCTGGTCGGCATAGATTTCCATCACGACATAGGTCTGACCGTCGGCTTTGGACTTGAACACCTGATAGAGTTTGTTGCCCGGCTCGTTCGCTTTCACCTGCGCCGCGAGATCGCGGAACACGCTTTCGAATTCGCTGTTCTTGCCTTCCGCAACTTTCAATGTCGCAACAACGCCGATGGCCATGATTTCCTCCGATGGATATTGGTTCGGCGCGAGGCTAGTCGGCCAACGCACGGCGTGCAACGCCTGCGCTTAACGCCGCGGCAGCCTTCAGGCTGTAGCGCCAATGCCATCGAGTTTGGCTTTAACGTCGCGCGGAATCTTCAGATCGGCGGCAGCGATATTCTCGCGCAGATGCGCCACTGACGACGTACCTGGAATGAGCAGGATGTTCGGCGCATGATGCAGCAACCATGCGAGCGCGAGTTGCATCGGCGTCGCGCCCAGCGAGCTTGCGGCCTCATCCAATTCGGATGACTGCAATGGTGAGAAGCCGCCAAGTGGGAAGAACGGGACAAAGGCGACATTGTGTTTGGCTAGTTCGGCGATCATGGCATCGTCATGCCGCTGGGCGACATTGTACATGTTCTGCACGCACACGATCTCACCAAGTGCTCGCGCTTCTGCGATCTGTCTGGCGGTGACGTTGCTCAGGCCGATATGCTGCACGAGACCCTTGCGCTGAAGCTCCAGCACGGCCGAGAACCGTTCCGCCAGCGATGTGTCGCCGCGCATGCCATCAGACTCG
>DASZML010000102.1:0-2418 GCA_035551875.1 Rhizomicrobium sp. | reverse complement strand
GCCGGTATCGCTTACGACCGGAGTATTGGCGATGACCTTGTCGTCCGCCGGCGCAATCACCGTCACGTCAAACGGCGTCTTGAAGCCGGGCTCGTCGAAACCGGGAAACGCGCGGCGTGCATCAGAGTTTTCAAACTGTGTGAAGGCATAGCGGTCGCCATGATCGACAACTTGGTAGAGGCCGGCGAGCGATTGGTCATACGGCGCATCATAATCAAACACAAGTTTGGCTTTGCCCGCCGGAACGGTATCGGCGAAATTGAGATACGAAACACCCGTCGGATCGACTTGCGAATACGCTGCGGCGATCGTCTTGCCATTTGGTAGCGAGACGCGAGCCTTGGTCACATGCAGATCCAGGCCGTCAATGAACAACGTTTTGCGCGCGCTGGCGAAGTTGACATCGATTTCCGTGTGTCCGGTGAAGCGGTTTTTCGTCGGATCGATGGTCAGTGTGATCGCATAGTGCGACGGTATCGCGTCGCGCGGCAGTTGTGCCTGAGGGATCGGCCCATCTGGTTTCGCCACTGCGGGCTGCGAATTCTGCGCCGCTTGCGTTTGCTTGGAGGAATCGTTCTTGCCGCAAGCAGAAAGCGTGGCGAGCGCTGCAAGCAGCGCGACAGACAATTTCAATTTGGACATAGCGAACGCGGGCGGGAGTTACGATGTCAGCTTACCCAAAACCCGCGTTTCGCCAACCTTGCACTGCGAAGGGAACTGCGGCGTGCCGCCTCACTTCCCTTTCCATTGCGGTGGACGCTTTTGCGCGAACGCCATCGGGCCTTCGACGAAGTCTTCGCTTTTGAACATCGCCGCGACGGCCGGATATTTGCCCTGCGCTTTCAATCCCGCTTCGACGGACGGTTCCATCAGTCCCTTATAGACGGCCTGTTTGGACGCCCGCACCGACATCGGCGAGAGCGCAAGGATCTGCTGCGCCCATTTCTTCGCGGTGATCATAAGGTCTGCAGCAGGAACGACATCGTTCACGAAGCCGAGAGCCTGACCTTCTTTCGCGTCGATGCGGCGGCCGGTGAGGATCATGCCGAGCGCGCGCTTATCACCGATCGTTCGCGGCAAGCGATGCAGTCCCCCGGCAAGCGCGGCAAGGCCTACGCGCGGTTCTGGCAGTGCGAAGCTCGCCGTATCGGCGGCTATGATGATGTCGCACGCGAGTGCGATTTCAAAACCGCCGCCCATCGCCAAACCGTTCACGGCAGCGATCAGCGGCTTGTCGAGATCGAAGCGGCTGCTGAGACCTGCAAAGCCACTCGGCGGTGACGACATCTTGCCGCCACTCGCCTGATACTTGAGGTCGTTGCCGGCGCTGAACGCCTTTTCGCCAGCACCGGTCACGATGCCGACCCATTGCTCGGGATCGGAAGCCAGATCGTCAAACACTTCGGCGAGTTCGAAATGCGCGGGCGGATGAAGCGCGTTCATCACCTCGGGACGATTGAGCGTGATGATCGTCAGCGGGCCTTCGCGCTCGACGTTACAGAATTCATAACTTTTCATGACCGGATTTCCTCGATTTCGCGTGAATTTGGCTTCTAAAAGCCATGCTCCGCAAGGCTTGGGTAACCAATGATCGCTAGCCTGACCGAGCGGATCGTTGGCAACGGGCATGTCGGATTTTTGGATCGTCAGCGTGAGCGACAGGGCTTATGGGCCTTACACCACGCAGCAGATGGAGAGCTTCATCGGCGAGGGGCGCATTGTCGCCTCTTCTCTCATCGCGCGCGCAGGCGAAACCGAATTTGCGCCCGCCGGCACCGAGAATATTTTCTCCGCTCTGTTCCAGCCGTCAAAATCGGCGGCCGTGGCGCAAGCGATGCAGCCCAACGAGCCGGTGGCCGTTCAAAAATTCGGCCGGGATGGAGACGCCAAGACGGGAGAGCGTGCACGCTTTGTCGTTATCGCCGATATGAAGTCGCGGTCGATTCAGGGTCTTGAAGACGAACTGCACAAGCTGGGTCAAGCGCACGCCATGTTTCCGCAAGTATGGCTTCTGGTCAGCGAGTTGTCGGTCACAACGGTGCGTAACCAACTTATCCAACAGCTTGGCAAGCTCGACACGTTGTTCGTCGTGGATTCTACGCATGACAAAGCGGCGTGGTTCAACTTTGGTCCGGAAGCCGATGCCCGAATCCGCAAGATGTGGACGAAAGAAGCCCCGCAATCATTCCAGGCGTTCGGCTAACCGATCTGTTTCAGCTCACCGCGGTGGCGCTGAAAATTCCGCACATAACCTTGGGCCGAGAAACTCAGCATCGCACGCTGCTGTTCGCTGAGTTCTTTGGCGACGCGCCCTGGCGCGCCAAGGATCATCGATCCATCAGGAAATTCCTTGCCTTCGGAAATCAGAGAGTTCGCACCGACCAGACAATTGTTTCCAATCTTCGCGCGATTGAGGAT
>DASZML010000101.1:0-2892 GCA_035551875.1 Rhizomicrobium sp. | reverse complement strand
CCCGTGGTGCATTTCACGCCAGCTGTGGTGGGGCCATCAAATCCCGGCTTGGTACGGACCGAAAGTTGATCGCGAAGGTAACTACGATCTCGCCCCATCAGATTACCCTGAGTTTCTTGCATCAAAAGAAACACTGCCTGTCGGACCGACGACAAGAATGTTCATCGGCGAGACTGAAGACGAAGTCCTGACGCAAGCAAGATTTTGTTACAAAACGCAAAAGGTTTCGATTGCGCAGTCACCCGAAGAGGGTCTTGCGTCCATTGGGCGATATGTTTCTGGCCAAAACGAAGAGTTGAAACTTTGGCGCGATCCCGACGTTCTCGACACCTGGTTCTCATCCGCGCTGTGGCCGTTCTCGACGCTGGGCTGGCCGGAGAAGACGCACGAACTTGCGCGCTACTATCCGACGTCCGTTCTCGTCACCGGCTTCGACATCATCTTCTTCTGGGTCGCCCGCATGATGATGATGGGCCTGTGGTTCATGGACGAGGTGCCGTTCCATACCGTCTTCATTCACACCCGCGTGCTCGACGAAAAGGGCGCGAAGATGTCGAAGACGAAGGGCAACGTCGTCGATCCGCTCGATCTTATCGACGAATTCGGTGCCGACGCGCTGCGCTTCACGCTGGCGCTCGCCGCCGGGCAGGGCCGCGATATGCGGATCGGTGCAAGCCGCGTCGAAATCAACCGCAACTTCGCGACCAAGCTCTGGAACGCGGCGCGCTTTTGCGAAATGAACGGCTGCGAGACGAAAGCGGGTTTCGATCCGTCGGAAGTGTCGCTAACAGCAAACCAATGGATCGTCGCGGAGACTGCTCGCGCCGTGGGCGAAGTCACCCAGAAGCTGGAAGCGTTGCGCTTCAATGATGCTGCCGCAGCCGTTTATCACTTTGTCTACGACATCTTCTGCGATTGGTATCTCGAAATCGCCAAGCCGATTTTCGCCAGCACCGATGAAGCCGCGAAGTCGGAAACACGCGCGACCGCGGCATGGGCGCGGGATCGTCTTGTCGAGCTACTGCACCCCTTCATGCCGTTCATCACCGAAGAGCTTTGGGCGCGCACGTCAATCGCGCCGCGCGACAAGCTGTTGATCGAATCCGCTTGGCCCGATCTTTCATCGCTGCCGAAATTCGAAGACGCCTGCCGCGATACACAATGGGTGATCGATCTGGTTTCCGGCGTGCGCTCTGTGCGTGCCGAAATGAATGTGCCGCCGTCGGCAAAGATCGATCTGGTTCTCGCCAATGCTAGCGCACAGTCGAAAGAACTTCTCAAGCGCGGTCAGAGCGTCATTCTTCAGCTCGCTCGCCTCACAAGTGCAAAACCGGCCGATGCATTGCTGAAAGGTTCGGCACAATTCGTGTTGGCCGAGGCAACGGTTGGGCTTCCGCTCGGCGACGTGATCGATTTTGCCAAGGAGCGCGCGCGCCTTGAAAAGGAATTGAAGAAGGCGGAAGACGAAATCGTGCGATTCGACGCGAAGCTGAACAACGAGCAATTCGTGTCCCGCGCGCCGGAAGATGTTTTGACGGAGCAGCGCGAAAAACGGGCGGAGGCATCGGCCCTTGCCGCGCGGTTGAGCGAGGCCCTCAAACGGTTGGCATAGCGGAACTGGCGCACCACTTCAGCGTTTCACTTTCAGTACGCGGAGAACATCGATGAGACGGTGTCTCTGGCTAGTGGAAGGACCCGTAATGACAAATCGAATCGTAACTCTCCTCGCGGCTTCGGCGCTGGCACTTGGCGTTTCCGTTGCATCTGCTGACGCTGGCTGCACGACGACGGGAACAGTCGTCGGCGCTGGCACCGGTGGCGTTCTTGGCGCTGTGGTAACGCACGGCAGTCCGGTGGGCGTTGTGGGTGGTGCTGTTGTGGGTGGTCTGGCTGGCCATTCGATCGCGCGCAGCAACTGCGACCATCATTATCGCCGTCACGGATATTACGACCGTCACCATCACTGGCACTATTACGCCTCGCGGTAGTCTATGATCCGACGAGTTTGGAGAGCCGGGTGGAAATTTCCGCCGGGCTTTTCGCTTTCGGCGCGTGCGCGGGGCTTACCTGATTAAAAATGTCGCATAGTGACGGTCAATTGATAATTCTATTGCGCTAACCGGTCGCTCGCGCGATGACGGGATAAGCACAATCGAGATTTGCCATGACCAAATTCGACAAGTCGAAACTGCCCTCGCGTCATGTCACCGAAGGGCCGGAGCGGGCACCACATCGCTCTTACTATTACGCGATGGGGCTGACGGAAGAAGAAATCCATCAGCCGATCGTCGGCGTGGCGTCCTGCTGGAACGAAGCGGCCCCCTGCAACATCGCGCTGATGCGACAGGCCCAATCCGCGAAGAAGGGCGTGAAGCAAGGCGGCGGCACACCGCGCGAGTTCTGCACCATCACCGTCACGGACGGCATCGCGATGGGGCACGAGGGCATGAAGTCCTCACTTGTTTCGCGCGAAGTGATCGCGGATTCGGTCGAACTCACGATGCGCGGTCATTGCTATGACGCGCTCGTCGGCATCGCGGGCTGCGACAAAAGCCTACCGGGCATGATGATGGCGATGCTGCGCCTCAACGTGCCGAGCGTATTTCTCTACGGCGGCTCGATCATGCCGGGAAAATTCCGCGGCAAGGATGTGACTGTCGTCGATCTCTTCGAAGGCGTCGGTATGCATTCCGCGGGTAAGTTCAGCGACGCCGATTTGCACGAGCTGGAATGCGTAGCGTGTCCGGGCGCGGGTGCGTGCGGCGGCCAGTTCACTGCCAACACGATGGCCTGCGTTGCCGAAGCGATCGGTCTTGCATTGCCATACTCGTCCGGTCCGCCGGCGGAAATTCTCGCGCGTGACGATTTCGCGTTGAAAGCGGGTGAGACGGT
>DASZML010000100.1:0-5908 GCA_035551875.1 Rhizomicrobium sp. | reverse complement strand
TTCGAAGCGATGGCAAAAAATTATCGCCTGACTTTTTCGGATCACGAGTTTGTCGAGATGCATGCAGAGGTTGAGCCTCATCCCGATCCACTAACGATTCACAGCAACCCGTATCTGCTGGTGCGGCCGGAAGGCGACTGGGATGCGCCCGGCGTGCTGGATTCCTCGTCGGCGCGGCCAGCGACCAATCCACATTGAAATTCAAATGAAAACAAAGAAGGGTGGGCGAAATATGCTTCAGAAATTCACAATGGCGTTGGAAGCGGACAATCTGTTATCGAGCGCAGCGGAAAAATTGCGAGAGGCTGGATTCCGCAAGCAGGCGAAGGAACTCGAAAACATTCGCCGTTCGTTGGCTGGCGAAACCGAATCTGGACAAGCACTCGTTTACGCGCTCTTGCGTAATGACCGCGCCGGCAGCCAACCCGCACGCCAAGTATAATTCAGACCACATAATTCTTCTCAATTGGCTCCAAAGGCACGTCTTGGGGCCTGCGCTGAACTGTGTCAGGCTTGCGCGCTTTCAAAAGCATTGCGCCGGATGGATCAACCTGACCTGCACCGACCGTGGGCGAGCCGCCGGTTGCTCTTGAAATTCCTCTCCTCGGTTCCTCTTTTAGCACCGCGATGCAGCGTCGCTGCACCGCGACCGGAGAACTGGTCTGCGATCGCCGCCGATGTCCGCGCGCAGATGGCATGGGCATGGCGCAACTATGTCGAGCGTTGCATGGGCGCCGATCAGATCAAACCGGTAAGCGGCGGCTCGGAAGCGTTTTTCTTTCCGAATGGGCATGGGCTTGGACTCTCGATTGTAGAGGCGCTGGACACGTTGTGCGTGATGCGGCTCGACAAGGAAGCCGAAGAGGGCGTTCGTTGGATTGCGAACAACCTACAGTTCGATATCGATGGTGAAGTCCAGGTTTTCGAAACCGGCATCCGCATGGTCGGCGGTTTGCTGTCCGGCTGGCTCGGCACGCGTGAGAAGAAGCTGCTTGCACTCGCCAAAGATCTCGCGGACCGGCTTTCGCCAGCTTTCACGAAATCGCCGACGGGCATGCCGTACCGTTTCGTCAATCTCAAGACCGGCGCGGTGCGCGACAATCAAAGCTTTCCAGCCGAGATCGGCACGTACATCCCGGAGTGGGGAATGCTTGGCAAAGAAGTTGGCGACAAGCGCTATTTTGATATGGCCAAGCGTGCCGTGACGGCGTTGTTCGACCGCCGTTCTAAGATCGATCTCGTCGCCGATACGATCGACATCGAAACCGGCGCTTGGATTAGCCGCCGTGCCAGCGTCGGCCCACCGACGGATTCCTATTTCGAATATCTTTGGGACGGCTGGCAGTTGTTCGGCGATCCCGATTTCAAACGCATGTATGATGTGCACGCCGCTGCGATTGCGAAATATCAGGCCCAAGAAGAGAACGGGCATTTGTGGTTTCCGCAAGTTGATTTTGAAACCGGCGCGGTGCTCGATCATCACCAGAGCGAACTTGCTGCGTTCTATGCCGGCTTGTTGGGGCAGGGTGGTGACATGGAACGGGGTAATGCCTATCTCGATTCCTGGGCGGATGTGCAGGCGCGCTATGGCGTGTTGCCCGAGGGCTACGACTGCCAGAAGGCCGCGCCGGATCGCATCACCAATGAGTTGCGGCCCGAATTCGCTGATTCCTGTCTCAACCTCTTTCTTTTGGATCCCAACGATCGCTATCGCGAACTCGCGCGATTCCATTTCGAGAAGATGAAAGAGACGAGCCGGGCGGCCTACGGTTTCACAATTATCGACGACGTTACAGCGAGCCCCATGAAGCAGGGCGATTCATGCCCCGGCTATTGGTGGAGCGAGCAGATGAAATATTATTGGCTGCTGTTTTCCAACACGGACCGTTTCGACTACAAGAACAACTACTTGTCCACTGAGGGGAACATCTTTGTCGGCTTCAAGTGACCGCGGCGTTCGTTTCAATCCGGCCTTCGCCACAGTCACCACGTTGTTTTTCGTCTGGGGCTTTGTCACGGCGTCCATCGATCCGCTCGTGCCGAGCGTGAAGGCTGTGTTTAGCCTCACTTATGCGGAGTCGATGCTCACGCAGTTTGCGTTCTTTCTAGCCTATGGCGTGGTTTCGTTGCCGGCCGCTTTGGTGCTGGAACGGTCGGGCTATGCGCGAACCATTCTCTATTCGCTGATTGCGATGTTCGCAGGATGTTTGATCATGCCTGCGGCAACACATATCAACTCATATCCGTTGGTTCTCGTCGCGCTTTTCGTGATCGCTGGCGGCATTACACAGCTGCAGGTCGCGGCAAATCCACTTGCGGCGCAGCTCGGACGGCCAGAAGGTTCGCATTTCCGGTTAACGCTGTCGCAGACGTTCAATTCGCTCGGCACCGTGATCGCCCCGGTGATCGGCTCTTACATCGTGTTGCGCGGTGGTGTGTTCTCCGGCGCGGCTACGGCAGTTTCGCGCAGCGCAACGCTGCACAACGTCGATATTCAGTTCTTGCTGATCGCAGCAGTGATCCTCCTGCTCGGTGTTTTTATTTGGCGACTGCGGGGATTGTTGCGTGCTGCGCAAGAGGAGGGCTTCGCCAACGCCTCGATACTTTCGGCTTTTGCGTCGCGCTGGGCATTGTTCGGTGGCCTGGCGATCTTTCTCTACGTCGGCGCGGAAGTGTCCATCGGCAGTATCATGATCAACTTCCTTCATACCCCCTCGATCATGAATGTGAGTTTCGAGAAAGCGGGTCGCTTGCTCAGCCTCTATTGGGGCGGCGCGATGGTGGGACGTGCTTTGGGAAGCCTTATTTTGACGCGCATTCCGGCGAGCCGCGTTTTGGCGATAGCTTCGGCTGTTGCTTTGCTGCTGTGCCTCGTCGTGACGCAACGTGGCGGCCTTGTCGCATCGTTGTTCGGTGAGATGAGCGCAGGCGGCATTGCCGGCTGGGCAGCAATTGCCGTCGGCTTCTTCAATTCGATTATGTTCCCGACGATTTTTACGCTGACGCTCGAACGGTCAAACGCCCCGACGCCTTCGACATCCGGCTTGCTCTGCATGGCTATCGTCGGAGGCGCGATCTTGCCGGTCATCACTGGCTATGCTGCCGACCAGATCGGCATCGCGCTCGCGTTCTTCGTGCCCTGTGTCTCATATCTTTGCATTCTCATCTTCGCCATTGCCGGTGCGCGCGTCTCCGCGACCATCGCGAATTCGCCCATTTCGGCTTAGAGGTTCATCATGCGCCTTGCAGTCGCGCTTGCAGCATCATTCGTTGCCTTGAGCAGTGCGCAAGCCGCGCCCGATCTTGCGAGCGAGGTTAATCCTTTCATCGGCACGACGAATGGCGGCAACACCTATCCCGGCGCCACGCTGCCGTTCGGAATGCTGGCCTTTAGTCCGGAAGAGACGCCGCTGCCAGGACGCTCTTATCCGATCGCTGCGCCGGGGGGGTACGAATACCGCGTCAATGGCATCAAAGGTTTCAGCCTGACGCATCTTTCCGGCACAGGTTGCACGGGCGCAAGCGGCGATGTTCCAATCATGCCCGTCACCCGCGATGTCGATGTCTCGCCGTCAGCGGACGACAGCTTCGCGATGTATTCGAGTTGGTTTAGTCACGACGAGGAACAGGCGTCACCCGGCTATTACAGAGTCGCGCTCGGCAACGGCGTGACGACTGAATTGGCCGCGACGCTTCGAACCGGTGTCGCGCGCTTCACCTGGGCGAAGGACAAGCCGGCCAATCTTCTGTTTCGCACCTCGGATTCCGAAATCGGGAGTAGCGAGGCACATATATCGGTCGACCCGGACAAGCGCGAAGTCACGGGCAGAGTCACCAGCGGTAATTTCTGCGGCTATCTCTCGCCCGACCGCCGCGAGAGTTATTACACACTCTATTTCGTTGCGTCGTTCGGCGCGCCATTCAAAGCCGGCGGGGCATGGCACGATCTGAAAATCACACCCGGTGCGCGCGAAGCCGAAGGCGGCACAGGCTATGGCGATCGCGGCCATCCGCCGGGCCGCACTGGCTCTGGCGCGTGGATCGCGTTCAACCCAGCGGCGACGCCATCGATCAATATGCGCGTCGGGATTTCCTATGTCAGCCTCGCGAACGCGAGGGCTAACCTTCAAGCGGAAAGCCCCTCCAGTGCGACACTCGCATCCACGCGTGATGCGGCGCGCAAAATCTGGAATGCCAAGCTCGGTCAGATCGTGGTCAAAGGCGGCACGAAAGACGAGCGCACGGTGTTCTACACTGCGCTGTATCATGTGCTTTTGGGAGAAAACACATATAGCGACGTGAATGGCGAATATCTCGGGTTCGACAGGAAAGTGCATCAAGTCGCGCCGGGGCATATCCAATACGCGAATTTTTCGGGTTGGGATGTTTATCGCTCGCAGCTGCAATTGGTGACGTGGCTCGATCCGAAGATCGGATCGGACATCGCACAGTCCCTCCTCAATCAGGCAAACCAGAACAACGGTGTTTGGGATCGCTGGACGCACATCACGGGCGCGACGAGCGTAATGAATGGCGATCCATCGCCGCAGGCAGTCGCAGCGATTTACGCGTTTGGCGGCCACGATTTCGATCTCAGGGGCGCGTATGCATCGTTGTTGAAGGCGGCCACAACGCCGACCGCGCTCGATCTCAGCGCGCGTGGTTGCCCGGTTCAATGCGTCGGCGAACGGCCGGCGCTCGATCAATGGTTGAAGCTGCATTACATGCCGGCCGGAATGGGCTGGGGCAGCGCCGCCGATACGCTAGAATTGGCGGCAGCGGATTTTGGTGTCGCGCAGCTCGCCGAAGACGTCGGCGACGCTGCGAACGCCAAGCTCTTCCGCGAGCGCGCCGGTTGGTGGCGCAATCTGTTCAATCTTGCGACGGGTTACATCCAGCCGCGCAATGCCGACGGCAGTTGGAAAAGCGTTGATTTCAACGTTGAAGACGATGATGACTATGTGGAAGGCTCCGGCGCGCAATATCTCTGGATGGTGCCGTTCGATCCCGCGGGATTGTTCGAAAAGCTCGGTGGCAACGCGAAAGCCGAAGCGCGTATGGATGGCTTTTTCTATAATGCGGACGGGAGCCTCGCGGTGACGAAATCCGGCGGCGCGCATGCCGAACTGGACAACGAGCCGTCCATCGCATCACCGTGGCTTTACGATTTTGTTGGCGCACCCTGGAAGACTCAGGAAGCCGTGCGTGCCGCGATGAAGAAGATCTGGACAAACGCGCCGGACGGCATCTCCGGCAATGACGATCTTGGCGAGATGTCGTCTTGGTACGTATGGGCGGCGCTCGGCATGTATCCGCTTTATCCCGGACGTGCCGAACTCGTGCTGGGAAGCCCGCTGTTCGAGGACACTGTGATTGATCGTCCCGGCGGCAGAGTGATCATACACGCAAACGGCGCGAGCATGGACGCGCCCTATGTCGTGTCATTGGCGGTGAACGGAACGCCATCGACACGCCCGTGGCTGCCAGCGTCTTTGGTCACGCAAGGCGGATCGCTGGACTACACGATGTCGAAAGCAGCGCAAAAGAATTGGGGCAACGCGCCTGCTGATGCACCACCATCCTTCGGGCCCAATCGATAACGGAAGAAATGGCGGAGCCGGAGGGATTCGAACCCTCGATACGTCTTTATAACGTATAACGGTTTAGCAAGCAGATTTGATATGTCTGCATAGCTGCACATACTTTCTCCTAAGCCCCTCTCCCCATTGATTTTTCTACCAACGCGGTGTGCAACGACGCTCATCGCGCACCAACCCTTCGCGCATGGGGCGCGAGATAATGGAGAGATAAGTGCGACTTACCGATTACACCATCAAGAGCCTTCAAACTCCGCCAAAAGGCGAGAAAATCTACGCTGACGCAGTCCTCGCCGGCTTCGGTGTCAGGG
>DASZML010000099.1:0-12963 GCA_035551875.1 Rhizomicrobium sp. | reverse complement strand
GACGTGGTCGAGCCGTCGACCGGTCAGCGCTACGGCCGTTGCCCGCGCTCGATCGCCAAAGCCGCCGAAGCGTTCGTGAACTCGTCGGGCGTCGGCGACACCACCTATTTCGGTCCGGAAGCCGAGTTCTTCATCTTCGACGATGTGCGTTTCGAAACCTCGATGAACCAGGCATTCTACTACATCGACTCCGCCGAGGGCGCGTACAACACCGGCAAGCAATATGAAGGCGGCAATCTGGGTCACCGTCCTGCTATCAAGGGCGGATACTTCCCGGTCCCGCCGGTGGACAGTGCGCAAGATATGCGCGGCGAAATGCTCGCCATCATGGGCGACATGGGCATCCAGCCGGAAAAGCATCACCACGAAGTCGCCACCGCGCAGCATGAGTTGGGCTTCCGCTTCAACACGCTGACCAAGTGCGGCGACTACATGCAGATCTATAAGTACGTGATCCACCAGGTCGCGGCGGCTTACGGCAAGACGGCAACGTTTATGCCCAAGCCCGTCTATGGCGACAATGGTTCGGGCATGCACGTCCATCAGTCGATCTGGAAAGGCGGCAAGCCGCTCTTCGCCGGTTCGGGATATGCCGATCTGTCGGACACCTGCCTCTACTACATCGGCGGCATCATCAAGCACGCAAAGGCGCTCAACGCGTTCACGAACCCGCTGACGAACTCCTACAAGCGCTTGATCCCCGGTTTCGAAGCGCCGGTGCTTCTCGCCTATTCGTCGCGCAACCGTTCCGCCTCATGCCGCATTCCGTTCAGCGCGTCGCCGAACGGCAAGCGCGTCGAAGTGCGTTTCCCCGATCCGGGCGCGAACCCCTATCTGGCTTATGCGGCGCTGTTGATGGCCGGGCTCGACGGCATCGAGAACAAGATCCATCCGGGCGATCCGATGGACAAAGACTTGTATGCGCTGCCGCCAGAAGAGCTGAAAGAAGTCCCGCAGGTTTGCGGTTCACTGCGTCAGGCGCTTGAGAACCTCGACTCCGACCGCGCCTTCCTCAAGAAGGGCAACGTATTCTCGGACGACTTCATCGACAGCTACATCGAACTCAAGATGGGCGAAGTGTATGCCTTCGAGCACACGCCGCACCCGATCGAGTTCAAGATGTACTACTCGGTGTAATAGAGATTGGCGATTGGCGAATAGCGAGTAGCTGGAAGCCGCGGCTCGCTATTTTCTTTTGAACTATTCGCTATTTGCCACTCGCCATTCGCGAGCGTTACGCCGCGACGCTTTCACCTTCTTCGGCATCAAGCGTGCCGTTCGGCTCCGCTGGCAAGACGATGTAAGCGCGCGCGCCTTTGCCCTGCTCACTTTCAAGCCATGCGCGGCCGCCATGAAGTTCGGTCAGACCACGCACCAATGCGAGGCCCAGCCCCGTGCCGCCGCCCTGGCGATCGTAACGGTTGTCGACCTGGCTGAACGGCTTGAATATCTTGTCGAGCTTGTCGCGCGGAATGCCGGGGCCGTTGTCTTCGACCATCAACTGGAACGCTCCGCTGCGCGCGCGACTGGCGACAACCACGATGCGTCCGCCCTCCGGCGTGAACTTGATCGCGTTCGAAACCAGATTGATGAGGATCTGCTTCAGAGCGCGTTCGTCGGCGAAGAGTTGCGGCACGTCTGGATCGACTTCGATCGCCAATTCCTGACGGCGTTCGCGCGCTTTCACGGAAATGATCTTGAGAGCGCCTTCAAGCGTACGGCGAACTTCGAGCGGCGTCGGTTCAATTTCCATACGGCCGGCTTCAATCTTCGCCACGTCGAGCAGATCGTTGATGAGGCTGAGCAGATGCGAACCCGACGAATGAATATCGCCCGCGTATTCCTTGTAACGTGGACTTCCCGCCGGGCCGAAACATTCCTTCTCAATGATTTCCGAGAAGCCGAGAATGGCGTTCAGCGGTGTGCGCAATTCGTGGCTCATATTGGCGAGGAATGCGGTCTTCGATGCGTTCGCTGTTTCGGCTTCAAAGCGCTTGCGCAAGGCTTCGTCGCGGGCTTCTTCCAGCTCGCGCGCGAGATCTTCCACTTCAAAACGCAGACGGGAGTCTTCATCTAATCGATACGTGAGGCGGCGGCCGTCATAGAACAGCTGCGCGGCATAGAGCGGAATAAGAACACCGATGCTGAAATCGATCCAGGTGCCGCCGAATACGAACCGCAAAGCCGTGAACGCTACCACCGGCATCATGCTCGCAAGGAACATATCCATGTGGCTCGCCCGGCTCACAACAAGCCAGGAAAGTACCCCGACCATAGTGGCGCCGATAAATATGTGGTTGACGAGATCTCCGTTCGTCCACAGAAGCCACGGCATCAGGCCCCATGCCACGCTAAGGCCGATCTGCAGACCGACAAACTTCGTGAACCAGGGCTGCAGCTTGACGGCGCTGGAATGTGCCGGCGTATCGCTGCGAAAAGTTGTGGTAAGGCGCGCGGCGTAAAACGAAACGACCGTAATGACGACCGGTATCGTCAAGGCGATGGAAAGCGATTGCTTTCCAAAATAGCCGAAGCCGGCGCTCGCCAGCCATGCCACGGCGAGCGCCCACACCGGCGATGCATAGCGCGCCGAATAGGCAACATCGGCAATCAGGTCGAGCTGCGATTTCAGAACGCGGACGTCAGCCGTCCTCTGAACGCGCAAGCGCTGGCCATACCCCACAGCGAACCCTCAGACTGTCCCGATTGTTTCGGGACATGCGGAGTTTGCACACGGTGTCCTAAAATTTACTTAGAAACGGCGCTCAGGCGCGTGCTTTTGCACGCTTCTCCGGGGCATTTGCTACCGGGAAGTAAACATAAGCGCGGGTACCCTCGCCAAGCGCGCTTTCGATCCAGGCTTTGCCGCCATGAAGTTCCGCAAGACCGCGGACGAGGGATAGGCCAAGGCCCGTGCCGCCAACATTGCGGCTGTAGCGATTGTCGATCTGATTGAACGGCTTGAAGATATTTTCCTGCTGCTCGATCGCGATACCCGGCCCGTTGTCCGACACGCAAAGCTCGAAACCACCGTCGCGGCCATGCGCGAACACATCGACGTGGCCGCCTTCCTGCGTGAACTTGATGGCATTCGACAGCAGATTGATCGCAATCTGCGTGAGAGCGCGTTCATCCGCATAAGGAAGCGGCGCATCTTCGGCGACGTGAAGCTCGACCGTCTGACGCCGTTCGCGCGCCCGGCCTGCAACAAACGTGATCGCACTGTCGAGCGCCACGCGCGCATCAATGACTGTCGGCGCGATTTCCATTTTTCCGGATTCGATCTTCGCGATGTCAAGAATGTCGTTGATAATGTTGAGAAGGTGAGTTCCGGAAGCATTGATATCGCCAGCGTATTCTTTGTAACGCGGCATGTTCATCATGCCCAGGCGCTCGTTGGCGATGATATCGGAGAAGCCGAGGATCGCGTTCAGCGGCGTGCGAAGCTCGTGGCTCATATTCGCAAGGAACGTCGTCTTGGAAGCGTTCGCGGCCTCGGCCTCGTAGCGTTTGCGCAGCGCTTCGTCATGCGCGTGACGCAGATCGACGGTCATGTCGTCATTGGCAAAGCGCGTCAGCAGCAAATTCTCCACCTGCCGCTTCGCCCCGAAAGCCACCAACCCGGTATAGAGGAATATCAGGGTGAGCATGACACCCATCGCGAAGGCAGTTTCGCCGGTGCCGGTGAACATGCGGGTCAGCGTCATTACGAAAATCGGCAGCACTGTCATCAGATAGATGCCGCTATGCATCGCCCGCGAGTTTGCGTAAGACCACAGCACCGCGATGATCGGCACGGCGATATAGATATTGTTGACGGCATTTCCGTTCTGCCAAAGAAGCCACGGCATCAGACCCCAGCAGACGCCGAATGTGCCTTGCAGAAAGGTCAGGCGCGGAACCCACTTCGAGAGTGGATCGGGCGATGCGCTGTAGGCGCGATGGAACAACAACGCACATCCGCAGGAGACGAAATGGACACCGACTACGGCGAATACACGCCACAACGGCACGTAACCGAAAACGTGGAAGAAACCCAGGAATGGTACGATGCTGATGAACGCCCAGCTGGGGTTGATCCACAACGATAGCGGCAGGTACTGAACGATCATGTCGAGTTGCGCGCGTAAGAGGCGCGGCTCGTCCCTCGTCGGTACGTTCGTTGTCGTTTGCTCGGTCATTCGACCTTGCGATCCTTCCGGCAGGCGCGGCGCTTTCCGGGCCTTCACCATCAAATTCTAATTAGGGGGTGTTAAAAAAAGACTGCCCTTGCAACGGGAAGCGCGGCACGGCATTCGTTCGGTTAACGCGCGTTTACCGCGAGTCGAGTCAGCGTAACGGATAGCAGTGAAGAATGGCGAAATCCCCCGATCTTTTTGAAAATTCTGGCCCGGCGTCCAAGGGCTACACCGCCAAAGACATCGAAGTTCTGGAAGGCCTGGAGCCGGTTCGCCGCCGGCCGGGGATGTATATCGGCGGCACGGACGTGCATGCGCTGCATCATCTGGCGGCGGAAATTCTCGATAATTCGATGGACGAAGCCGTTGCCGGTTTCGCGACGCGCATCGAGATTGAGTTGCAGGCCGATGACGTTCTCATCATCCACGACAATGGTCGCGGCATTCCCACCGATCCGCATCCCAAGTTCAAGAACAAGTCCGCGCTCGAAGTCATCATGACGACGCTGCACGCCGGCGGAAAATTTGGCGGTAAGGTCTACGACACGTCTGGCGGTTTGCACGGCGTCGGCGCGTCGGTGGTAAATGCGTTATCGGAATGGATGGAAGTCGAAGCCTGGCGCGATCGCGAAGGCCACAAGATGCGCTTCGAACGAGGCCACGCTGTCGGCAAGTTGAAGAATCTCGGGAGCGGCAACAAGCGCGGCACAACCGTCTCATTTCATCCCGATGAGAAAATCTTCGGCAAGGACACACATTTCTCTGTTGCCACGCTGTACCGCATGGCGCGGTCGAAGGCGTATCTGTTCCGCGGCGTCGAAATTCGATGGTCGTGCGACCCATCGCTGATCAAGGGTGATACGCCTGCCGAAGACACGCTGAAATTTCCCGGCGGTTTGCTCGACTTCCTCAAGGGTGAGATCGAGACCAAGCAAACCGTCACGCCGCGCTACTTTTTCGGCCGCACAGAAAACCGCGGCGACGGCAAAGGCGCCGTCGAATGGGCGGTGAATTGGGTGCCGGACATGGACCCGTTCCTTAGCACCTATTGCAACACGATCCCGACGCCGATGGGCGGCACGCATGAGCAGGGCCTCCGCAATGCGCTGACCAAAGCATTGCGCGCGCATGGCGAACGCGTGAACAACCGAAAAACCGCGCTCGTCACCGCCGATGACGTAATGGCTCAGGCTTGCGGTGTGCTCTCCGTTTTCATTCGCGATCCGGAGTTTCAGGGCCAGACGAAGGACAAGCTTTCGACCGCGGACGCGCAGCGTTTGGTCGAGAACATCGTCAAAGATCACTTCGATCACTGGCTGGCGGAAAGCCCGGCCGAGGCGGACAAGTTGCTGAACTTCGTCGTCGATCAGGCGGAAGATCGTTTGCGGCGGCGTCAAGAGAAAGAAATCAGCCGCAAATCGGCGACGCGCAAGTTGCGCCTACCCGGCAAGCTCGCCGATTGCACGCGCGATGCGCCGGGTGGCACCGAAATTTTCCTCGTCGAAGGCGACAGCGCAGGCGGATCGGCGAAGCAAGCGCGCGATCGTGCGACGCAAGCGATCCTCCCGTTACGTGGAAAGATTTTGAACGTCGCGAGCGCGGCGGCAGGCAAACTGGAGCAGAACCAGGAACTCGCCAATCTGGTGCAGGCGTTGGGTTGCGGCACCGGCGCACGCTTCCGCGAAGAAGATCTGCGCTATGAACGCGTAATCATTATGACCGACGCCGACGTCGATGGCGCGCATATCGCATCGCTCTTGCTCACTTTCTTCTATCGCGAAATTCCGAAGCTGATCGACACCGGACATTTGTTTCTCGCCATGCCGCCGCTCTACCGGCTCAGCCATGGCGCGAAGAGCGAATATGCGCGCGATGAAAAGCATCGCGACGAGTTACTGAAAACCGTGTTCAAAGGCAGCACGAAGGTTGAGATATCACGCTTCAAGGGACTCGGCGAAATGATGCCGCAGCAGCTGAAAGAGACGACGATGAAAGTCGGTGGCCGCTCGCTCATCCGCGTCGAAATCGCGGATGACGCGCGCAAGACGACCGAAAGACTGTTCGATCATCTGATGGGCAAGAAGCCCGAACTGCGCTTCCAGTTCATCCAGGAAAACGCCCAGTTCGCTTCGGCGAGCGTAGACGTCTAGGGCAACTTCAAGCTGTTCGCCAGAATGATGCCGTCGCCCGATTGCGATGGGAACGCCGTGTTCGGACGGAGCGCCTTGATCGCATCGCCGAACGGCGGCAAACCGTAACGCTGCTCGCCATAGTCAAACGTTAGCGGTGCTGTCGAACCGAGCGTCAGCGTGACGTCGAGATCACGGCAATCGCGGCTTGAACATTCCAGCATCGTGTCGCCGGACCAAGCCTTTGCCGGCTTGTAACGCTGGCCGCGAAGCGCAACGCTTTGCAGTTTCGCCTCCTTCGGAATGCGCAACAGAACTTCGTTGGTCTGCTCCGAGGCGCGGATGGCGATATGCACAGTGCGCGTGTTTCCGGTTTTGCTGTCGCTCTCAATCGTTGCGGACGGCAACTGGAATGTCGGCGCGCCCTTGGCGGGCGCGACGTAACCGCTGCCCATATCGAGTCCACCATAGGCATTCTTTTCGAAGGTAAAGCCCGCCACCTTGATCATTGCCGCTGGCACTGGCTCGGTGCCCCGCGCTTTCCACGCCGAGGCCGCGATCCAGTAGGGCGTCGTTTTGCCATTCTGGAAATAGAGAATGTTCACGCGCTGCGGAGATTCAGCGCTGTAAGGCGCTTCGAAGCCTTCGGAAATCGCGCAGCAGATCGCGATAAGGGCGAAGACGCCTGTCAAAACACGCCAGGCTGTCCGGTTCATCGGCCGCGCGGCGATGAGCGGCACGACCGTCATCAATCCGAATGCCGCGGGCACCGTGAACAGCTCATGCAGACTGAGACCCATCAGCATTTCGCCGCTGCTGACAAGAGCTTCCCAAACGATCAAGGCGCAGAAGGCACTGATGCCAACCGCAACTTGGCCCACAACGCCATTCCATCCGCTTTTGGTGCGCGACGTCGCCAGCAAAAGGATCACGGCGATGAAAGACGGGAACGTGAAGTACGGCGAAATGCCGGGCAGCGTTGCGGCGGTGAGGATCCCGAGCCCCGCCATCCACAGCCACGCCGCACTCGCCGCGCCGCGTAGATCGGTCATCCGCGAGACAAGCAGCACAACAGCAAACACACCTGCGCCCAATGCAACGCGCATGTTGTATGGAAACGCATAGGTCGGATCGGGCGCACCGGACACGGTCTGCGCGATGAATGCGGTGATGAAGCCGACAAGAACGCAGCCGACAATCAGGGCCAACGGCATCAATCCCGCGCGCGCCGTCGCCGTCCAGGAGAACGGTTCGCGTCGTGCGAGAAACGCGGCCAGTGCAATGCCGATGAATATCAGAATGGCGAATGGAAGCGCCAAGTTTTCCGGCAAACGCGGAAGCGCAGCGCCGAACACGCTGATATAAACGTCATTGCCGCCTTTGAGCGACGCGTAATCCGTCTGCTCCAGCGAACTCACGACGCCGAGAAGATTGTCGCCATGCATCTGCAAGGTCGCGCGGCTGAGATTTTTCCGCAGGTCGAACGGCGTGTGGTAGTAGCGCACGTTGTCCGCGAAGGCGAAATTGAACGACGGAAACCCTGCGCGGATGAACAGGGTCAGGTCCGTATCATTCGGCAGGAATTTGTAGATCTCGGCATAGAGCGAACTCGTCGCCATCACCGGAACGCTCTTCGCATAAAGGTCGATCAGCTTTCCATCGCCGGCGCTCGTCTGGAACAAAAGGCTCTGTCCCCGCGTGCCACGAGCTTCGACATTAACGACAACGCCTACACGGTCTTTCAGCCCAGGGTTTTGTAAAAACGAGTTCGCGCCGAGCAATCCGGCTTCTTCCCCGTCCGTGATAAGCGCGATGACCGGATGTTTGCTTTGTAGCGCTCGTGTCTTCAACGCACGCGCGGCTTCCAGCACCGTGACGACACCGGACTTGTCGTCTGAGGCACCCGGCCCAGCCGGGACCGAATCGTAATGCGCCATCATCACAATGGCTTTTCCATCGCCCGGCACGACGTCTGCGATGATGTCTGTCACTGTCGCGCAAGCGATGAAGCTGAAGCCGCGCCACGCGTTGCAGGTGAACGCGTTGTAGGTCGTCGTCTTTACGCCGATGTCCGCGAATTCCTTCTGAATGCGCGCCCGAACGGCGGTATTGTTGTCGCTTGAAATCGGATCGGGGATTTCCTTCGGTCCCAGAATGCGGCCGAGTGTGGCGTCGGCGCGCAACGCGGAGAATTCCGTTGGCCCTTTCGCCGCGTAATTCTGCCAATGCGGCTGGCTCTCGTAGTTTGACAGGAACCAGATTCCGACGGCGACGAGCGCCAAAACAATCGCGCGCACAACCGCGCCGAGATTTGATCGCATATTCCCCACCCTGCCGGTTCTATAAGAGCTTCAGATCAATATAACGCAGCTTCCAGTCGAGCAGAACAGCGCCATTTTCTTCGCGCATGCCGACAAGCTGTTTCACCGCGTCGCGGAATTCCGCGCGCGGATAGTTCACCAGCCCAAACAAATCGGCACCAAAATCCAACGCCTGTTCTTCATTCGGAAAACGCCACGCGCACTCGCGAATTTCGCTCGACAACAATCGCGTGCCGGGAATGTTCGTAAAGCTATGTTCGCCGATGTAACGCCCGTGATGGCCGGTAACGTTGAATCGGCCCACGAAGCCATCAAGGAATGTTGGAATGCTTTGCTTCAAATCCGCATCGGCAACGTGAATGATGCCTCCGGACTTGGTATGCTGCGCCAACTGCGCAATGAAGCGATCCTGGTCCTGAATGTGATGTAATGCGGCCAGACAAACGACGTGATCGAATTTGCCGATATCCCAATCGCCATAAGTTGGCACGACGCGTAAGTGCGGCGTAAAGCCCTTTGTGAGTTCCAGTTCGGTGATCGCAACGCCTTTCGGCAAACGCTTGGCGAGATAACCGCCGCCTGCCGGTATATCGAGCAAGCTGTCGCCCGACTTCACCGGATGGTGCACGAACAGCGCATCGAACTCCGCGTTGCGTGCATCCGGCTGGCGCTGCATCGCGCCGTGATACGCCGCGCCACGCTCGGCAAAGATGTCTGAGTACTCTTCGAGATTCACAAGCCTGCCCCACTCCAATCGCCATTTGTTCAGACCCCCAGCGACGGGGCAAATGCCTTGTGCCGAGCCCATTTCCGACCTTGACAGTCAACAATTATTCCCTATGTTGCAGTGCATTAGAGAGTCGCTGGCCATCCGGGCTGTGACTTCCGCGGGCGCCTACCGTGCGCCCCTCATCAGGAGCGTACTATAACGAGCGTCACGAGCGCCGGCGCGTTAGCCGGCATAGAAGAATCCACAATCGATACTTCTTCTGCGACGGAAACACCGCCGCCTGCCCAACCCGGTTTCGATACCCTTGGGCTTTCCCCCGAAATACTCAAAGCCGTGAACGAAAGCGGCTACACGACACCGACGCCGATTCAGGCGCAGGGCATTCCGCATGTTCTGCAACGTCGCGACATCATCGGCATCGCCCAGACGGGCACGGGCAAGACCGCATCTTTCACCTTGCCGATGATCGAGTTACTCGCGCGCGGACGTGCGAAAGCGCGCATGCCGCGATCGCTCATTCTGGAGCCGACACGCGAACTCGCCGCGCAGGTTGCCGAGAGTTTCGAGAAGTACGGCAAGTACAACAAGCTTTCGATGGCGCTTCTCATCGGCGGCACTTCATTCGACGATCAGGATCGCAAGCTCGATCGTGGCGTAGACGTGTTGATCGCAACGCCCGGCCGCCTGCTCGATCATTTCGGGCGCGGCAAGCTGATGCTGAGCCAAGTCAACATTCTCGTCGTGGACGAAGCGGATCGAATGCTCGATATGGGTTTCATCCCCGACGTCGAAGAAATCTGCAAGAAGCTCCCGTTCACGCGGCAGACCTTGTTCTACTCCGCGACGATGCCGCCGGAGATTCAGCGCCTCACCGAAAAATTCCTGCACAATCCGGTGCGTGTGGAAGTTGCCCGTCCCGCAACGACAGCCACCAACATCACACAGGAAGTCATCGACGTTCCGGCGAACGATTGGGCCAAGCGCGAAGCTTTGCGCCGGCTCGTCCGCGAAGCGGGCGAAATCACGAACGCCATCGTGTTCTGCAATCGCAAGCGCGATGTGGACATCGTGGCCAAGTCACTTTCCAAACATGGCTTCAACGCTGCGCCGTTGCATGGCGATCTTGATCAATCGCTTCGCACAAAGACGCTCGACGGTTTCCGCGCCGGCACGATTCAAATTCTCGTCGCAAGCGATGTTGCTGCGCGCGGTTTGGACATTCCCGCCGTCAGCCACGTCTTCAATTTCGACGTCCCGTTCCATGCCGACGACTATGTCCACCGCATCGGCCGAACCGGCCGCGCCGGCCGTTCGGGTTATACCTATATGCTGGCGACGTCGCGCGACTTCAAACAGGTCGAAGCGATCGAAAAGCTGACCGGCAACACGCTGGTTCGCCGCACACTCGAAGGTCTCGCGGAAGCCACGCAAGAACGTCCTAAAGGCGAACACCGCGGTGGAAATCGGGATCGCAATCGCCGCGGCGGACGCGACCGCAAGGAGCACAACCGCCCTGTCGCCGATCATGGCCATCGTGCGAGCATGGAGCCCACGCAGGCCCAACCGCGTGAGGAAGCCCCAGCGCCGGTCGAACAACATCATACGCCGCAACCGCATCATCAACCGAAGCCGGAGCGGGCGCCGCGGGAGCACAAGCCGAAGCAGCGACACACGCCAAAGCCGCAACGTCCCCAAAACGAAGCGAAGAAATCGGACGCGCATCAGCTGCCCGCATTTCTGATGCGGCCGATCAATCTGCCCAAAGCAACCGCCAAGCCTGCCAAGAAGAAAGAAGACGCACAGGGCTAACGCGTGCCATGACGGTGATCACGTTGTTTCTATGTGCCGAACCGGCTAACAGTGTCACCTGAGCGAGTATCTCAGCGGACGGCGGTTGACTGCTGTTTGACGGGAGGCGGCCCTTGAACAAACGGCCAAAGATATTCGGGATCGGGTTCCAGAAGACCGGAACGTCTTCATTGGATTCGGCTTTGCGCATCCTGGGCTACCGCACTAATGCCGGCATCCTGATCAACAACCCGCGCAGCCGGCGCGGCATCTGGATCGAGCCCCCGATCACAACAAAAAAAGTCGCGGCGATTGTTCTGCCGCTGGCGCGCAAATATGACGCTGTGTCCGACAATCCATGGCCGCTGCTGTTCCGCGAACTCGACATCGCCTATCCCGGATCGAAATTCATTCTGACCCTTCGCCATCGCGACCGCTGGCTTTCCAGCCTCGTCCGGCACTTCGCCGGCAAGCCCCGCGCGATGTTCGAGTGGCTTTATGGCTTTGAGATGCCGGATGGACACGAAGACGAATGCCTTGCTGTCTACGAGGCGCACAATGAAATGGTGCGCGCCTATTTTTGCGACCGGCCAGATGACCTGCTTGAAATTGACTTCGAGCAAACGGCTACGTGGAAAGATTTGTGCAGATTTTTGAACGTCGCGATTCCCAACGTCGCCTTTCCCCATGCCAACAGCGCGCAAGTACGTGAGAACAAGGATGTGCCATTGCTGCGGCGGCTACGAAAGGCATGGCTGAATAATCGTTCCCTGCCAGATGGCCTGACAGCGCAGCTACATCTTTCTCCCGGTGGATTGAACTGGCGGAGAAAATCGGTGTGGCGAAAGGTGCTGCATGTGGCTGGCCGAAATATGCTTGTCTGCAAACTTGCGGATTTTTACTTCTGCGCCATCGACAAAAAAACGCCGATCGGTGGGCGGCTCGCAATCCTTGCGGCGTTCCTTTACTTTGTCTCGCCGGTCGATTTGATTCCGGATTTTGTGCCGGCCATAGGGCTTTCCGATGACGCGTTGGTCATCGCCCTCTGTGCCTATGCGGTATCCAGCTGCATAACCCAGCAACACAGGGACCGCGCGACTGCTGCACTCCGGGCCGCCGCTCTCGGCTGATTTATTGCGTTTCGAGGAACTGTTCCCCTGCTTGATGGGTTTCCGTTGGGCAATCCATGCGGAGCAAGCACATGGAACCGGATACACATAAGAAAAACGACGCAAAGCCAAAGATGAAGCGTGATGCTGACGGCGTCACGCATAGCAAGCCTGGCTCCGTCGATCAGCAATCGGAAGATTCGTTTCCGACGAGCGACGCGCCCTCATTTGCGCCGGGTGCTGTTGGCGCACCACCCGCCCGCGAAAGCGATAGCCCTGCTCCAGACAGCGAACTCGTCAAGGACGCCGAGAAAAAGGTGAAGTCCGGCGACGCGAAGACGCCAAACACCTATTAGAATGAGGTCGGACGATCAGACTTTGATCTGGCCGTCCATCATCTTCTGGATCTTCTCGCCATAAGGCGGGCGCATCATAGCCGTAAGGTCTTTGTTTACCTGCTTGAACACAGCCTTCGCGTGGCTGAATGTCTTGAAGCCGTCGATGCCATGATAGGACCCCATGCCGGAGGGGCCGACACCCCCGAACGGCAAATCTTCCATCGAAACGTGCATCACGACATCGTTCACCGACACGCCGCCCGAGGTGGTGCGCGTCAGCACCTTCTCTTGCTCTTTCCCGTCCGCGCCGAAATAGTAAAGTCCAAGCGGGCGAGCATGATCGTTCACATAACCGATCGCCTCGTCCACG
>DASZML010000098.1:0-4013 GCA_035551875.1 Rhizomicrobium sp. | reverse complement strand
AGATGAAGCTTTACGATGCTGCCAAGGCGAAGGGTAAGACGAGCTGCTGGCCCGTCTGGCAAGGTCGCGTTCCGACATAGTTTCGGGAAACCAAGGGAAGTGCGGACGGCGGCCATCGAGCCGCCGTTTCTATTTCAGGCCATCATGTGCGGCTTCGCGATCGATCGCCTTCATCGCATCCGAATTTGATTTGAGTGCTGTGCGCGCATCGCCCAGCGCAGCGTTTGCTTTCGTCTTATCGCCCAACACAGAATACGCGCGGATCAAACGCAGCCAACCTTGCGGATCGTTGGGATTGGCTTTCAGCCTTGCGGCCAGACCTTCGACCATCGCATTGATATCTGGCGCCGCTTGGCCGTTCAGCATCGCGATGCGATCGACCAAAACATTGTGCAGCGAAGAATTTGGCGGCGTTTCCGTGAGCAGGTTGTTCCAGAGGATCAGCGCATTCTTGCGATCGCCCCGCGCTACAAACGCGATCCCCAGATAGTAGAGCGCACGCGCATCGTGCGGATCGAGCTTCAACGCTTGTGCGAACGCAGCTTCCGCTTCGCTGCTCACGGCGCCTTGCGTTTCATAGGTCAACGCTTCGCCGTAGGCCGAAAACAATGGCCCGCGCTGCGATGGCGGCGTCACCATCAATCCGCGGCGAAAGGCGGCTGCCGCGTCGGAGGGATCCTTGAGCGTAAGATAACCGCGGCCGAGCAATATCCAACCGCGCGGATCGTTCGGGTTGCCGCGAATACGTTCCGCCAGTACCGCGATCAATCCGCGAACGTCGTCGTTGGACGGACCCGTGAGCGAACGCAGCGCCAGCGCCGGGGCACCTAGTTGCAAGTAAGTACCCGCCCCGATACCGATGACGAGTGCGGCGATCGCAGCGGCCAAAACCAGACGGCCGCGCACATTCTTCTCGCGCAGCACCGGCCAGACAGCGAACCCCGCCGCGATCAACGCCAAGCCGAAGAAAATTGCGAACAGCAGCACCGTCATGCGGCGAGGCCACTAGCATGACTTCGCCGGCAATGCGACGTTTGGCGTTCCGCTATTCCCTTGAGGTTCCATGATCCCCTTCACCGGCAATCCGCTCAACCGCGCCAGCGAGAAGCGCGGCGATTCCGAATGGGTGGCAGCGAAATTTCGCGATCCGTCATCGCTCATTTTGCCGATGTGGAAGCTGCAGCCGTTCCTGATCGGTGGGAGAGGTGCATTGGAAGCAGGCTTCCTGCGTCCCGGTTTGTGCGAACAGCTTGCGGCGCAAGGCGCGCCTTGCATCTTGCTCGGTCTCGAAGGTGAACGCGCGTTGTTCGCAATCGATATCAGCGCATCGCGCGATCCGGCGAATGAAGGTCCGCTCGCCGGGCTCGGACAATTCATGGAAATGCGCGGCGCTGCGATGACGGCGGGTCTACCGGACAGGGACATCGCGATCTTGGGCCAAGCAAAAGCGATGATCGATTGGCATGAGCGGCATGGCTTCTGCCCGCGCTGCGGAAATCCCACCACCCTTGCCGATGCCGGATACAAACGCGTTTGCGCGAATTGCAAATCCGAACATTTCCCACGCACCGATCCGGTCGTCATTATGCTCGCGACGCATGGCGATGCGTGTCTTGTCGGCCGCGGCAAGCAATTTCCACCCGGTTTCTATTCGGCGCTCGCAGGATTCATCGAACCGGGCGAGACCATCGAAGAAGCCGTCGCACGCGAGATTCACGAAGAAGCCGGTGTGTGCGTCAAGAACGTCACTTATTTCACTACACAGCCCTGGCCGTTTCCGTCATCGCTGATGATCGGTTGTTACGCGGAAGCGGAGGCGCGCGACATCACTGTCGATACGAACGAACTCGCCGATGCGTTCTGGCTGGAGAAAGATCGCGCGCGCAAACTTCTCGCCGGCGATACGAGCGACAAGATCCGCATGCCGCCGCCCGTCGCGATCGCGCATCATCTCATTCGTAACTGGGCGAAGTAGATCGTAAACGCTGCGTTAGGCATAGTTTTGCGGTTCTACAACTGCGAAAGGATACTGAGAACTTCTTAATCGTTACCGGCGAAACTGACTGCATGTCATCCGCTGCAATCGCCGCCACACCACCGGATTCGCCCGAGACGTCCGCGCTTCACATCGTTTCAACCGATGCACTAGAGGCCGGCCCCGTGGCTCTTGCGGTGCACCACTGGACTGCGTTGAAAGGCAAACGACGTTTCCCGGCCCGCGACGACATCTCGCCGCGCGACATGGCGCCATTTCTACGCAACGTCGTTATGATCCGCATCGTCGATAGTGGCAGGGATTACGAATATCGCATCGTCGGCGATGCGCATGTGCAGGCGCAGGGCATCAATTTTGCCGGCCATACACTTTCGGCCATCGAAGCCATCAATCCGGACTACGGCACGAATACGCGCACGGCATACGATTATGTTCGCGCAACAGCAGAACCGATCGCCATGCGCGGCTGGATTGGCCGCGACAGACCGCAATCGGCTTATTCTTATTATGAGACCGCATTCTTGCCACTTGGTCAAAACAACATTGTTGACCATCTTCTTGTGGTGACAAACTACAGACCACGCGCCGGTCAGGAATTCGAACCCGCAGTGCGTCTTCCGAAAAACTAGTCAGGGAAGATCGCCGCGCAGTTTGTGCGCGGGATAAACGCCGAGCACCGTCAGCTTGCTCGTGAAGAAGCGCAGCTCTTCCATCGCGAGACGCACGAGCCGCTCTTCCGGATGTCCTTCGATGTCGGCATAGAACTGCGTCGCGTTGAACGAACCGCCGAGCTGGTAGCTTTCGAGCTTTGTCATGTTCACGCCATTGGTCGCGAAACCGCCCATGGCTTTGTAAAGCGCGGCCGGCACATTGCGCACACGGAACACGAATGTTGTGATCGTTGGTGTGCCGTCATTCGGCGAGTCATCCGGCTCATGCGCCATGATGAGAAAGCGTGTGGTGTTGTGATGCTCGTCCTCGACATCGGCGCGCAAGACTTCCAAACCGTACATCTCGCCAGCGAGCTTCGATGCGACAGCGGCCAATGATTCATCGTTCTGCTTCGACACATGCAATGCAGAACCGGCGGTGTCGTACCAGTCCTGCGTTTTGAGATTGAGCTCGCGGATGATCTTGCGACATTGACCGAGCGCGGGTGCTTGGCTGATCAGCGTCTTCACACCGGCGATCTTCGCGCCCTTCAGTCCGAGCAATTGCAAATGGATCGGCAGGAAGTGTTCGCCGACGATGTAGAGACCCGCCTCCGGCAGCAGATGATGAATGTCCGCGATCCGGCCATGCAGTGAGTTCTCGATCGGAATGATCGCAAGATCGGTTTCGCCCGAGCGCGCCGCATCAACAGCGTCTTCAAAAGATGGTTTCGGAACAGCCGTGCAATGCGGAAGCGCTTCACGCGCGGCCTGATTGCCGAACGCGCCCAACTCGCCCTGAAAGGCGACGGTTTTGGCGCGCGAAATCAGACTCGAATGCATGACACGAATATTCCACTTAAATGCGCGGCAGCAGTTTGCGCGCTTTTTCCAGATCGGTGGGAGTATCGACAGAGAGCGGCACGCTGTCCACGCGCGCAACCGCGACATGCATGCCCGCTTCCAGCGCGCGCAACTGTTCGAGCTTCTCACGCTTTTCGAGCGGGGACGCGGGCAACTTCACGAACCGCGCAAGCGCTTCGCGCTTGAATGCGTAAATGCCAATGTGATGAAACAGTGGGCCTTCGCCCGACGGTGCCGTGGCGCGCGTGAAATAGAGTGCGCGACCGGTGCCTCCGTTCGCATCCCACGCGACAACGGGCTTCACGACGCCGGGATTGTCGCGATCCGCTGGATCGTCGATCTCCGCGGCAAGCGTCGCGATATCCGCACCGCTCGTTTCCAGAACCTTCGCGACATCGCGCACATAAACGGGATCAAGCGCCGGCAAATCGCCTTTCAGATTCACCACCACATCGTGTTTCGCGGAGGGATCGATTTTCTCAAGCGCTTCGAACACGCGATCC
>DASZML010000097.1:0-18563 GCA_035551875.1 Rhizomicrobium sp. | reverse complement strand
TGGCGAATGCGGTTCACCAGATCGGCGGCATGCATCGCCACATCGCGGCGGTCGCGGAAATTGCGCGGATCGCGCATCACCGTCGTACAGAAATTGAAGAAGTTCTCCGCGCGCACTTCGATCATCAGCACATTCATCAGGAGAAGAACCCAGTTTTCAAATTCCGCCGGTATCTGCGGCATCAACCGGCCAGTCTGCGGCTTGCCGATGCTCTCCGGCACTTCGGCGTGCGGGTAGGCGTTCTTGCCGAACAGCATATCGCGCACCGCGAACCACATCGCATCGTGCCCGCCTTCGCCGCGGTTGGGATCGCCGCCCTCGTCCAGACCATGTGCGACCAGCAGTCCCTTGTTGAGGTGGCCGACGGCGGTTTGCGAAATGTCTTCCTTAACGATATCCTGAAAATCCGGCGCGGTCGCCTCTGCGAGCTTTCGTCCACGCGCTTCGATCACGCCCGTGACGCTGAGCGAATTCCACAACGTTTGGCCAAGGCCGAATTCGAGCAACAAGTGCTGCTGTTCTACATTCGGGAACGTGCCGTTGACGATCAGCTGCTGTGATGAATCAATAAGCTTATGTCCGCGCGCTTCCAACGCGCCCCCCCAAGCATTGATCGCCGGCCAGCGATGCAACGTGCGCGGCGAGATATAATTGCCCTGAGCGTCGAAGCCGCCATGCAATTTGTAACCGGCTTCGAGATGTGCCTTCGCATAGGGATGATCGGCGAGAATCTCTTCGGTCGTGTAAGTGAGCTTCGCCATCCCGTTTTCCTTCCAAATTTTTATCGAAGCGCTCGTTGCGGCGCGAACTGATAGTTTGTCAGCGAAATTGCGCTGTCAACGCGATGCTACTTGCCTATTCATGACCACGTTATGAACAAACAAAAGGATAATACATCAAATTCAGGGTGTTACCTGTCGTTGAGTAACCAAATCCCGCGTCTCCGCGTACGTTCGCTGGGGTACAACATCGGGATTCACGAGGTTAGTATTCAGCCGGGGCTTCAATCCGCCATTATTTACGGCGCGAGTGCTCGAACCAGAAAGCGTGTGAGATTTTTCACGACGTCTTCGCGATTGCGCCCTGCGCGATAGCCAGCACTTGCTGTCTGATGGATCGCACCAAGAATTGCCTGCCCGACAATGTCGGCGTCATAACCGCGATAAGCGTGACCGGCCTGCGCGGTATCCCGCAATGTCTTCGCCCAGTCTTCGCCCCAACGCTGCAGAAGCGGTTTCGCGGCGACGCCTTCTGCATCGATAATCGCTTCATCCGTCATTGCGGCATTCAACACGCCCGGATTGCTTTGCGAATACTCGAAGATCGCGTCTAGCGTCGTTTCGATCATCTGTTCGAGCGATTGTCCCGGGCGGCGCCGAGCGGTGAGATACTCATCGAGTTCGACGCGCGCATCATCCACGAATGCGAGAAAACATGCCCGCTTGTCGGGGTAGTGCAAATAGAAGGTGCCGTGGCCGAGTCCGGCTTCACGCGCGATGTCCTGTGGACGAGTCGCGTGATAGCCGCGCTCCACGAAGAGCTTGCGTGCGGATTTTTTTATCTTCGCGAGACTTTCCGGCTTGCGGCGCGCGGGCCGCGCTTCGTCCAGCGATTTGACGGGCGAACTCATACGAAGACTTTCCAACTGCGGCGGCGCTTAAGTCAATCGGCGGTTGGTTAAGCGGCAACTTGCATCGCGCGCCAAACCTTCTCGGGAGTCGCGGGCATGTCGAGGTGATCAATGCCGATCGCGTCGCAAATCGCGCTCATTACCGCCGGAAGCGCACCTACAGTGCCGGCCTCGCCGCATCCCTTCGCGCCCATCTCGTGAGTCTTGCACGGGATTTCTTCGTAAGCGAAATCGATGTCGGGCATATCGTCGGCGCGCGGCATCGCATAGTCGCTGAAGCTCGCGGTCATGAGCTGCGCGCTGCTTTCGTCGTAGACGCAGTTCTCCATCAGTACCTGGCCGGCGCCTTGCACCACGCCGCCATGCACCTGCCCGCGCACGAGCATCGGGTTGATAACGCGGCCGAAATCGTCGAGCACGCGATAGGACACGACATCCACCTTGCCGGTGTCCTTGTCGATCTCGACTTCGCAGGTGTGGCAGCCATTGGGAAACGTCGAAGCGGCGCCCTGGAATGTCGCTTCGCTATCGAGACCGTCCTCAAAACCTGGCAGCTTGTCGCGGCGTAACGTGACAGCAAGCTCTTGCACACTCATCTCGCGATCAGCTACGCGAAATTTTCCGATACCTTCCACGACAGTGAACGTCACGTCCGCGCCGCCGGCCTGCATCACCTGACCGGCAGCAGCTTTGCCTTTCTTGATCACTTCATCAGACGCGCCGATCAGAGCGCCGCCGGACATATTGAGCGAACGCGAACCTCCGGTGCCGCCGCCATTCACCCAGTCGCTGTCGCCCTGCTTCACCGTGATCGCTTCAAACGGAACGCCGAGTTTCTCCGCAACGACTTGCGCGAATGCGGTTTCGTGCCCCTGACCGTTCGATTGCGTTCCGACAAGCAGTTCGACACCGCCATTGTCCGTGAACCGAACACGCGCCGGTTCGTTGCCGGCGGCGGCTGTGATCTCAACGTAATAAGCGATACCCAGCCCGCGCCGCTTTCCGCGCGCTTCGGATTGTCTGCGGCGCGCCTCGAAGCCCGCCACGTTGGAGCGTTTTAGTCCTTCTTCCAACAGACGCGGATAGTCGCCAGAATCGAATGCGACGCCCCACCAGTTTTTATAAGGTAGCTCACTC
Organism: Rhizomicrobium sp.; assembly: GCA_035551875.1. Taxonomy (GTDB): domain Bacteria; phylum Pseudomonadota; class Alphaproteobacteria; order Micropepsales; family Micropepsaceae; genus Rhizomicrobium. Next base: position 15,796 of record DASZML010000097.1, on the reverse strand, counting down.
GGCGTGATGAGGTTGCGCATGCGGATCTCGACGCGATCGATGCCAACCTTGCGCGCGGCAATATCCATCAACCGTTCGACATAATACGCCGCTTCCGGGCGCCCCGCGCCGCGGTATGCGTTGATCGGCGCCGTGTTTGTGAAATAGAGCTTGATGTGTGTGAAGAACGACGGAATGCGGTACACACCGCCAAATATCCGCGAACCCGCAAGCGTCGGAATGAACGGTGCGAAACCGGAGAGATAGCCGCCAAGATTGGCAGTGCCGGAAAAACGCAGCGCGAGGATTTTTCCGTCCTTGTCGAACGCGCCCTCCGCTTTGGTCCGCATATCGCGACCGTGATGATCGGCGAGAAACGCCTCTGTGCGATCTGCAGACCAGCGCACCGGGCGACCCACGATCTTCGACGTGACGAGCACGCAGCATTGCTCGGGATAGAGGCCCGCCTTCATGCCAAAGCCGCCGCCGACGTCGGATGATACGACGCGCACCTTCTCCGGCGGGACGCCCAGAATGCGTGCGATGTTGGCACGCAATCCGCCCGAACCCTGGTTGCCGGAATACAGCGTGAAGCTGTCGTGCGCTTTGTCGTATGTGCCAATTGCGTTGCGCGTTTCCATCGAGTTCACGACGACCCGGTTTTGCACCATGTCGAGACTTGCAGTGAACGCAGCCTTAGCAAATGCCGCGTTCGTCTCGTCTTCCTTGCCGTCGGCCCAATCAAGACAAAGATTGCCCCCAACTTCACTCCATATTTGCGCGCCGTCCGGTGCCGTTTCGAGCGTGCCTACAGCGTCGAGCGTGTCGTAATCGACGTCGATCAGCTCGGCGGCATCGCGCGCTTGTGCGAGCGTCTCGGCGACGACGATGGCCAATGCCTCACCGACAAAAGTCACTTGATCTTTCGCGAGAAAGTTCTTCGCAACACCGTGCGGTCCAGCGCCGTCGCGGCCTTTCACTGGCGTGTGCGACGCCATTGGCTTGGCACCGGCTGCTTCGAGATCGGCTTGCGTTAGAACAGCCACGACACCCGGCGCCTTCTTTGCTGTGGATGTATTAATGCCGTTAATCTTCGCGTGACCGTGTGGGCTGCGCAGGAAGACCACATGCGCTTCGTTGTCGAAACGCAGATCGTCCGTGTAACGCCCCTGTCCCGTCACAAAGCGAATGTCTTCCGTCCTGCGGACGGATTGACCGGTGCCAAATTTCATCGCGAACCTGCTAGTGTTTGTAACCGGGATCGGCACGATCGAGCTTGCGGAGCAATGCCGGCCACGCCAGCGCGCCGAGCAAACCTTCGAAGGCCATCGAACCCTGTCCCGCGGTTTTCTCCGGCACACCCTGGTTGGGCATGTTTGGCTTCACGCCACCGGACAATGCGCGCACCTGCATCGTGCAAGAACGCTCCAGATAATACATGCGAAGGAATGCATCGGGGCAGCTCTTGCCAATCGCCAACGTACCGTGATTGCGCAAGATCATCATATTCTTGCCGCCGATGTCGTGAACGAGACGCTCGCGTTCGTCGAGATCGAGCGCGATACCTTCGTAGTCGTGATAGGCGAGATCACCCCCCACCATCATCGCATGTTGGTCGAGCGGCAGGAGCCCCTCGGCTTGTGCCGACACCGCCACGCCATCGTCCGTGTGCAGATGAATAATGCAATGAGCGTCATCACGATTCATGTGCAGCGCGCTGTGAATGGTGAAGCCGGCCGGGTTCACGGGATAAGGCGACTCTTGCACTTTGTTGCCGTCGATGTCGATCTTCACGAGGCTCGACGCGGTAATCTCTTCGAATAGCAAGCCGTATGGATTGATCAGGAAGTGATGTCCCGGTCCCGGCACGCGTGCGGAGATATGGGTGAAGATCATGTCGTCCCAACCATGCATCGCGACCAAGCGATAAGTTGCTGCAAGATCGACCCGTAGCTTCCACTCTTCCGGCGAGACTTTACCTTGCAGTGGGTCGATATTGTGCGCTGCGGGCACTTTCATTTCGAATTTTTCGCGAAGCTGCGCCTGCGTTTGCATGACAATTCTCCCTGATAGCTCTTCCGCAAGATTGATCCCAGCGTGTCCGCTAGTCAAACGCGGCGCACGCGCCCGACGGCCTTTAGCCAACCGTCATAAAGCCCATCGCGCGCGGGCTTTCCGAGTACAGGCATGAAGCGGCGATCCAGCGCCCAGCCTTTCGAAATATCAGAGAAATTTTTGCGGATGCCCGCTCCCAACGTGGCCAAATAAGCGGCGCCCAAAGCTGTCGTTTCGGTCACCGTGGGGCGATCGACGGGCAGTCCCGTCAGATCGGCAAGGCGCTGACAGAACCAATCGTTTCGGACCATGCCGCCATCGACCTTGATTGCACCCGGCGCATCCAATCCGGCATCTGCCATGTCGAGCGCCATTGCTTTTAGTAAGTCGCGCGTTTGGTAACAGACGGAATCGAGCGCAGCGCGCGCGATTTCGGCAACGCCCATGTCACGCGTCAGACCCAATATCGCGCCGCGCGCGTCGGGATCCCAATAAGGCGCGCCCAGGCCGGTGAACGCCGGCACGAAATAGAGTCCCTCCGCTGGTTTGGCGGTCTTCGCAAGCGATTCGATTTCCGCTGCGTTGCGGATAACGCCCAGCGCATCGCGCAACCATTGAACAACCGCACCCGCGATGAAGATGCTGCCTTCGATGGCATACGCCGTCTCGCCGTTGGCGCGATAACCACTGGTCGCAAGCAAGCGATTGCGCGATGCGGGCACTGTCGGGCCCGTGTTCACCAGCGCAAAGCACCCCGTTCCGTAAGTCGCCTTCACATCGCCCGGCGCAAAACACGCTTGCCCGAAGAGAGCTGCTTGTTGATCCCCCGCGACGCCGTGGATCGGAGTAAAGGCGCCCAAAATATCGGTCACACCGAAATCGCCGTCGCTTGCGCGCACGTCCGGCAAGATCGCGCGAGGAATTTGAAACAGCTCCAGCATGGCATCGTCCCATGCGAGCGTCTTCAAGTTGAGCAGCATTGTGCGCGATGCGTTGGTCACATCGGTTGCGTGAACTTTGCCGCCAGTCAGCTTCCAGATCAGCCATGTATCGATCGTGCCGAACGCGATCTTACCATGCTCCGCCCTCGCCCGCGCACCGGGAACATGATCGAGTACCAACTGTGCCTTGGTTGCCGAGAAATATGGATCGAGCAACAACCCTGTCCTTGCAGTGACCTCGGCCTCGTTGCCAGCTTCTTTCAACGCAGCGCAGCGATCGGCCGTACGCCGATCCTGCCAAACAATCGCAGTATGCAATGGCTCACTTGTGTGCCGGTCCCACAACAGGCTTGTTTCGCGCTGATTGGTGATCCCGACAGAGACGATGTCCTTAGCCGCGATGTCTCTCGCCACGGCGCGACAACACTCTAGGGTGGCTAGCCAGATTTCGTTCGCGTCGTGCTCGACCCAACCGTTCGCGGGATAGATTTGGCGAAGCTCGATCGAATGCTGCGCTACCGGCATCATTCCATTGTCGAACAGGATTGCGCGGGTGGACGTGGTTCCCTGATCAATCGCCAGGATTAAGGGCGGCTTTGCTGACATTTCCCGACTCGGAGCAGTGGCGCGATCAGTTAGATTAACACGATATTAACGCCAATTTGGCTAAGTTCCCTTGGTTCGGCCGTGCAAAACGCGCGGCTCTGGGGGCAGTCATGGCGTTATCGGCACAAGACATGAGCAGTATGGGCCGGTTGGCGCATCTTGCGGCGAACCCACAAGGCGTTGGCCGGGATGAAATCTACGTCGCGGTCGCATCGCTCTTTCGTGCGCAGGGCGCACGTCTGTCAGAACACGAGCGCGACCTTATGCGCGAAATCTTGCAGCGTCTCTCTCGCGACGTAGAAATGGCGGTGCGCATTGCTCTCGCCGAGCGACTGGCCGACGACGAAGACGCGCCACTCGATCTGATTTTGATGCTCTGCGATGACAAGATCGAAGTCGCTCGCCCGGTTATCCTGCGCAGCAAAAAGCTCACGGACGGAGAGATCCTCCGTTTCGTCGCGGACGCCACTATCGCTCATCAAACAGCGATCGCCGAGCGCAAAAATATCGGAGGGCCGGTTTGTGACGTGCTTGCCCGCAGTGAGGTTGAAAGCGTACTCCTTGCCCTTGTCCGAAATGCCACAGCTCAGATCGGCGAAACTGCGTTCAGCTCGCTTGTCGAGAAATCAAAAAAACTGGACAGCCTGCATGCCCCATTGGCCTATAGATCCGATCTGCCCATGGAGTTGGGAAAACGTATGTCGGGCTGGGTCTCCGATGCGCTAAAGGCACACATAGCGGCGAACTACGACGTAAAACCGGAAAAGCTTTCGCCAGAAATTCAAAATGCCCAGATCGCAGTACAGACGGCCTCTCCAACAAATGCCGGCGATGGCGGCGACAACGCAAAAAAACTGGTCGAGAAGCTCGCTTCAGCTGGCCAGTTGAAAGCCGGATTTCTTTTGCGTGTCTTGCATCAGGGGCAAACCGAATTGTTTGAGCTGGCCTTTGCCCGTCTCGTCGACTTGGACCTGCCACGCTTTCGGAATATATTCTATGAACAGGGACCCCGCTCTGTCGCGCTGGCTTGCCGTGCGGTCGGCATCGACAAGTGCGTTTTCGCCACCGTCTTCAACCTTTCTCGCCAAACGCGCGGCGTGCGGCCCACTTTGACGAACGAACAGCGCGCGGAAGTGGAAAACGTCTTCAATGCCTTTTCGAAGACCGACGCCGGCTCGATATTGCGAGCCGCATAACCACCGCTGGAACTAGGACGCCGCCACCTGATAAGATGGCGTATGATCGATCCGTTCGGCAGACACATCAATTATTTGCGCGTTTCCATGACAGACCGCTGCGATTTCCGCTGCGTCTACTGCATGCCGGAACATATGACATTCCTACCGAAAGCCGATCTTCTGACCTTGGAAGAGACCGAGCGACTATGCGCTGCTTTCATTGCCAAAGGTGTCGAACGGATCCGTTTGACCGGCGGTGAGCCGCTTGTTCGCCGCAATGTCATGACGCTTGTGGAAAAGCTTGGTGCTCGGATCGGAAACGGGCTGAAAGAACTCACGCTGACCACGAACGGCAGCCAGCTTTCGCGTTTTGCTCGCGACTTGGCGGCGGCAGGCGTGAAACGAATTAACGTCTCGCTAGACACCCGGGATCCGCTCAAGTTTCGAACCATCACGCGCTGGGGCGACCTGAACAAGGTTCTGGCAGGCATCGATGCTGCACGCGAGGCGGGGCTGGCCGTGAAGATCAACACCGTCGCCTTACGCGATGTGAACGACGATGAGATACCTAACATGATCGAGTGGGCTCACGGCCAAGGCATGGATTTGACGCTTATCGAAGTCATGCCGATGGGTGAAGTCGATGGCGATCGCGTCGCGCAATACATGCCGTTGTCGCTGGTGCGTGCACGCTTGGAGCGGCGTTTCACGCTCAGTGATGATTCTTATCGAACCGGTGGGCCGGCCCGTTATATTCGCGTCGCTGAAACAGGCGGCCGCTTGGGCTTTATCACCCCCCTCACCCACAATTTTTGCGAAAGCTGCAACCGCGTGCGTCTGACGTGCACGGGAACATTGTTCATGTGTCTGGGCCAAAACGACGATGCCGACTTGCGGGCACCGTTGCGGGCATCGCCGAACGATGCGCTTCTATCGGAAGCGATCGACCGCGCCATCGCGCGCAAGCCAAAGGGTCATGATTTTATGATCGACCGCCGACATCGCAGACCTGCCGTTCCGCGGCCAATGTCGCTCACCGGCGGTTAGATATGACGTTGCCGGATATTCACTTCGTCGCATCCGACGCTTCGGATGCACAAGCAGCACTCGCCGAAATACGTGCGCGGTATTCCGATAAGGGTCCGGACATCGCGAAGATCATCGTCGCGTTGGGCGGCGACGGTTTCATGTTGCAGACGCTTCATAGGTTTCTTGGATCACAAAAACCAATCTACGGCATGAATCTCGGTTCCGTCGGTTTCCTGATGAATGAATACCGGCAGGAAGGATTGGAAGAACGCCTTGCAGCTGCGGAAACCGCGATCGTGCACCCACTGCGGATGAAGGCGGCGACAATGTCGGGCGAAGTGAAAGAAGCTCTCGCATTCAACGAAGTCTCTCTCCTGCGCGAAACACGACAAGCCGCAAAGCTACGCATCATCGTCGACGAACGCACGCGCATTGAGGAACTAATCTGCGACGGCATTCTAATTTCGACGCCAGTTGGAAGCACGGCTTACAATCTCTCGGCTCACGGTCCGATATTGCCGATCGACGCCGCGCTTTTGGCACTCACACCAATCAGCGCATTCCGGCCGCGTCGCTGGCATGGCGCGCTGCTTCCCCATCGCGCCCGAACGCGCTTCGAGATATTGGAACCGAACAAACGTCCGGTGAGCGCGGTGGCCGACGACCATGAGGTCCGCGGCGTGGTGACGGTGGATGTCGCAGAGGACCGCACGATTTCGATGACCATGCTATTCGATGCGGGCCACAGCCTCGATGAACGGATATTGGCAGAGCAATTTGTTGACTGAAAACCGCGACCGTAAGTAGTATTGCTTAAGCGGCTGTTTTATTTGGTTTCTCCGGTTCTCAGTCGAGGCGCAGAACGCAATTGCTTAAGGCGGTCTTAAGCGATTTTCCTTACCCTACCAGCTGTCAAACAGTTCGCCGGACGTGGGAATGAGCGGGTATCGCTTTGATCGCCTGAAAATCATGGTCGTCGATGACAATCAGCACATGCGCAAGCTGATCGTCACGGTGCTCCAAGCCTTTGGAGCGATCCAGATCTACGAAGCGTCTGATGGACCGCGCGCGTGGTCCATGCTGCGCGACGTCAATCCTGATGTCATCCTGCTGGACTGGATGATGGAAGGCATGAGCGGCCTCGACTTCACCAAGATGATCCGTACGTCCGTCGCAAGCCCCAATCCTTATGTGCCAATCATCATGATCACCGGCAATACGAGCATCGAAGCGGTAAGCCATGCACGCGATGCAGGGGTCAACGAATTTCTGGCGAAACCGGTGTCCGTGAAATCCATTCTGGCCCGCTTAACGTCGGTTATCGAGCATCCGCGCGCCTATGTACGCACCAAAGTGTATTTCGGCCCCTGCCGCCGCCGCCGTGGCAAGGAAGAGTTTCGCGGCCCCGAGCGCCGGACCGAGGGCGAAAACACTGCTGCCGAACTCCAAAAGGCTTCGTGACAATGGGCAAGCAACAACCAATCGAAATCTTCACTCCACCGAACATGCTCAAAGCAAAAGTCGGTGGTTCAGGTGCTGGCCTCGATATGGCTGCGCTAAAGCGCGCGGAGGCCGCAGTCGAGACGCTGAAGGTCGAATTTGAAAGCTGGATGAATGCCGATGTCGACCATCTCGTCGGCGCGCGCGATGCCTATGCCAAAGCTCCAGATGGGGGAACTCTCGGCGCCCTCTATCGCGCCAGCCACGATATCAAGGGCCAAGCAATTACCTTCGAACATCCGGTTGTTGCCCGCATGGCCTCATCCCTGTGCAAACTGATCGATGGCCACAAAGACGTGCCGCTTCTGATCATCGACGCGCATATCAATGCAATCCGCGTTCTCGTGAAGCAGAACGTGAAAGACGCCGCCGATCCCACGACCAGTGCCGTCGCCAAGGAGCTAGAAGCGCGCGTAAGCGAGATACTTGCAATCTAGCTACATCGTTTCGCGAAGCATCGCGGACGTCTGCGCGTAACCGGCATCCTCTCGGATTCGCAAAACCGGGCCATTTTCGCCCTGCTCGACCCAAGGCAAAACCGTCAGTGGCGGTGCGGCGTCGGCAGCTTCAATGGCCGCCTGAACATTGGCGCCAACGGCCAGCTTCATCAGATTGAGCTTGGTCGGAAAGATCACGTTCCACTTTTTCCGGTCAGTGATCGCGTCTTGCGGCGTGATCCAGATCGAATCCACAGACTCGCGACCGTCATGCCGTCCCGCGTGGCCCTGCGGCGCCGCAGCCAGGAAGAAATGCGTGTCGAAACGCTTGGGCATGTTCTCGGGCGTAATCCAGTGCGCGAAATGCGCCAGCGCGTCCAACGCGATATGTAGCCGCTCTTTCTTCAGAATATCGAGGAGCGAGATTTCGCACGTCTCCAGCGGCTCGCGGTAGTGATCGAGGCCCGCCAGCCTGTCTGCTGTGATGTAAACTGGGCAACCGGCTTCGCGTGCGAACAGAATCCCCGACTCTTCAAAAGCCTCGCGGATTGCAGCGGCGCCTAGCGCGCACATGTCCGCGTCCCAACCGCCAGCACCGTCGCAATATTCTAGAAGCGCCGGATCGAAGTCGGTTTTCGTCGCCTTGCCGCCAGGAAACACGAGTGCACCGGCCACAAAATCGATCTGGTGATGCCGCTTGACCATAAACACCTCGATCCCGTTCGCGCTGTCGCGCGCGATGAGAATGGTCGCAGACGGTACGGGGGTCGCTACAGGCTTTGCCGCTTCGGACATGCTTCCTCGCTGTTTTGCGAACAGTCTAAAGGAGCGCCGGAGCGCGCGTCACGCGCGGAATTGTGAGGGCAAAGACGCTACGTCAATCTGTTAGTGCGAGACGTGTTTTCCGTCTGGCGACATCTGCGCGAGCATGTCGATCACGTCGCCAGTCAACGCGAACGGCGCATTCGGTGCAGAACCGCCGGCGGCACCACCCATCGAACCCAGCATTTGAAATGCGGACCACTGATCGACATCGAAACCGCTCGTCGAAACGTTGTAAGCGACGTAGCGCGGGTTGTGCGACGTGGCTTTTGTGTCTGGGTTGACCGCTTCCATCTTGGCGCCAGACGGTTGCTTCAATGCCCAATCGTAAACTTCCTTCGCGGTCTTGGCCGAGCCATCCGCATGATAAAAAACGTTCTGATTCGCATCGGCGGCCGCCGGAAATGCAGCAGCAGCGCTCGCATTGGGCTGGTTCTGCGCCATGCGGATCAGCTTCGCGGCCGAATCCGTGCCGAGGAAGTGCGCGGCATAGAGTTCGCCATTGCAAACATTGCGGCCAAGATCGCCCCGAAGCGTGCTGCGACACTGGTTGGCATACTCACCCTCCATCAGCGCGGCGGTCTGCGGATCGTTCCGCAGGGCAAGAATTGCCTGCCGGTCGGCGGCATTTTCGACATGGTAGCGGCCGTCAGAACTCTGGCTGATTTCGCCGGCATATGAGCCCAGACCGAATTGCGAGCCGTGCTGCTTTACGAGGCCAAGCCAGGTTTGCTCAACGAATTGGAACAGGCCCGAGGCGCTTGAAGTGCCTGCTTTTGCAGTGCATTTCAGGCCGGATTCGCGCGTGGCGGTGTCTAGCAGATAGCCGAAATCCGCGCCGGTCGAAGCACTCGCCTGCTTCAACGCGGCGAGGACTTCCGAACGGTTTGCACTTGCGGTAGCGGCTTCTGCCAGCATGGTCGCGGGTTCTCCTACCCACGACTTCGCAACAGCCATGCCAAGTCAAAGCTTGGTGAGAAGTTTCTCGATCAGCGTGGCCTTAACATCTTGTTCATAAGCGACCGCCGTGCCGTTGCCCCACACAGGACCCGGCCACGCCGCATCACTCTCGCGCCGCGCGACGACATGTATGTGAAGCTGCGGCACGACGTTTCCGAGCGCGCCGACGTTGATCTTCGCGGCATCGGTGATGTCTTTCAGTCCGGCGCTGGCGCGATTGATCTCTTCGACCAGGACCATGCGCTCAGCATGTTGGAGATCGTGGAGTTCGGATCGGCCAGCGCGCCGCGGCACAAGAATAAGCCACGGAAAGCGCGCATCGTTCATCAACAAAACGCGCGACAGTCCCCAATCCGCGACGAGCGTCGTATCGGCTTCCAGCCGCGGATGAAGATGGAATGTTTCGAGCGTCATCTTGCAAAACGCTTCGGATCGAAGGCCCGAATATCTTCGGCGACTTCGCCGCTGAGGATCAATCGGCTCATGGCGTCGGCAATGACCGGAGCGAACAAAATGCCATTCCGATATTGGCCCGTCGCCACGAACAATGCCTTTACTGCGGTTTCACCCAGAATCGGCAGATCGTCCGGTGAGCCGGGGCGCAGTCCGGCCCATTGATCTTCCACGCGCCAGTCCGCGAGTGACGGCATCAATCCACGCGCGCTTTCCAGCAGCGATACCCGCGCTCCTTCGGTGACACGCGTGTCGATGCCGACACGTTCCGATGTAGCGCCAACGTGCAGCCGGTCCCCGCGCGGTACGAGATAGACCCCGTTTCCCCAAACCAACGGCGTTGGAATGGAGGCGAGCTCAGGCGGTATCAACGACAACAGTTCACCTTTCACCGGCACAACCGGCGGCAACGCCTGTGGCGGCATTTCGATCTCGCCAGTCCAAGCGCCCGCTGCCAGCAGAACTGCTTCGGCATGATGCATCGCGAATGGTGTTCGAACACCGATAGCAACATCGCCATCGCACTCGATCTTCACAGCTGCTTCCGAACTCGAAAGATTTCCGCCCGCGCGAACGAAGGCGCGCGCAAGTGCGTTACCAAGCCTCCGATTGTCCACCTGTGCATCGGCGGAATTGAAAAGCGCGCCCGCAGTGTCAGGGTTGAGAAGCGGCGCTACAGCCTTTGCGTCAGACGCAGACATCATCCGCGCGCCCCCAAGGCTCGCATCCGCGCGACGCTGGAGGGCAGCCAACTCCGCATCGTTCAACGCCGCCACGAGACTGCCATCGCAGCGGTAGTGAATGTCACGGCCGGACGCCTCTTGAACGCCCGCAGCAAAAGACGGCCACGCGTCCGCGGACGTAGCGGACAATTTGGCTTCATCGGGATTTGTATCGAGCGCTTCAGCCAGTGGCGCCAGCATTCCGGCCGCGGCCCATGTCGCGCCGCGCGCCGGTTGTGCCCGTTCCAAAATCGTGACTGACGCGCCCGCTTGCGCGAGGCGCCACCCGACACTCAGGCCGGCAATTCCGGCTCCAACAACGACAATTTTCATACAGAGCGAATGGCGATGGCGGCTGCGAGCATTCCTGCTGCAGGAAAACACACCAACCCCGCCGCATAAGCAATCAGGGCGAAAGTCTCAGGTTTGATGCAGGCGACTGCCGCGACCACGAACAGAACAATCCCCACAATCGTTCGCATCGTGCGATCAGCAGTCGATTTCACCTGAGCCTGCGACAAACAAATTGCAAAGATCACGATGCCCAGCAGCAGAAACGCCGCCGCCTGCGCCAAGTCGGGGTTGGCTACAGCGAAGCCGAAGGCAAGCGCCGCATAGAGGACGAGATCCGCGAGTTCCACCACGTGTAGCGGCTTGTGAAGCCCGTGAACGTTGCCTAGCTCAATCGTCAGCCGGCTGAGCACCAGGAAGGCAAGCGCGACCCAACCGGAATGCGCCGCGACGAACGCTGCGGCCCCCGCCGCATATACGAACGCCAGAACCATCAAACTTCTCGGGCGCACGCCGACGTCTGCCAGACCGGCCGCTATGCGCGACATGATAGGATCGTAGAACCGGGTGAGCACGGTCTCGATCATTGTGACCTCGCGTAACAATTTCCTGCCGCAAAGCGAAAGTTCGGCGGAACGTAGATGGACACCGCTCGCGGCATCCGGTCAACATCCCGACGCTTCGAATACCGCCGTGACGGACTTCAAGCGGGTGCCTATATTCCGTTCAAACATAGGAGAATTCTCATGGAAAAGGCCACCTTTGGCGCAGGCTGCTTCTGGGGTGTCGAGCACTTCTTTCGCGAAGTGCCCGGCGTAATCGATGCCGTCTCGGGCTACGCCGGCGGACATGCCGATAACCCGAACTATCGCCAAGTCTGCAGCGGCACGACCAACCATGCCGAAGTCGTCGAAGTGACGTTCGATCCCACGAAGGTTTCGTACGCCGCGCTCGTGGATCTGTTCTTCAAGATGCACGATCCGACGACGCTCAACCGGCAAGGTCCGGATGTCGGCACGCAATATCGCTCGGCGATCTTCACACATTCGCCGGAGCAAGAGCGCGTTGCGACGGAACGTCTGGAAGCCGCTAAGGCGTCGGGCCACTTCAAGCGCCCCATCGTGACGCAGATCGAACCGGCGCAGACATTCTGGAAAGCTGAGGACTATCATCAGCGCTACTTCGCCAAGAATGGCGGCTCGTGCCACGTCAGCTATGCGGAGGTCGCAAACCAATGAAGCGATTTGGGGGGATAGCGGGGGTAGCAGTCGTCATGGTGACAACGATCGTCAGCAATGTCGCCTACGGGCAAATCAGTCGCGGTGATCGCTATTCCGGCGCGCCCTGGGCGACGCGATCGCCGGTGTTGGCACAGCACGGTATGGTGGCGAGCGAGCAACCGCTCGCCTCCGAGGCCGCCGTCGAGGTTCTCAAGAAAGGCGGCAGCGCAGTCGACGCCGCGATTGCCGCCAACGCGATGATGGGTTTGATGCAGCCGGTGCTGAATGGCATCGGCGGCGATCTCTTCGCCATTGTCTATGATCCCAAGACACATAAGCTCTATGGCTATAATGGTTCCGGCCGCGCCGCGATGGGGCGCGATCTTGCGAAGATGACCGCGGAAGTTGAAGCCGCTTACAAAAAAGCCGGCATGCCGCCCAAGTCGCACATTCCCGCGGTCGGATCGTTGCCCGTCACCGTTCCGGGCACAGTCGACGCCTGGTTCGCACTGCACGACAAGTTCGGCAAGCTGCCAATGAAAGACGTGCTCGCGCCCGCGATCCACTACGCGCAGGACGGCTGGCCGGTGACGCAACTCATCAGCGTCTATTGGAAAGGCAATATGGCCGCGTTCGAGAAGAACAAAGGCCTCATCGAAGAAATGGACAATGCACGGCACACTTACATGCCGAACGGGCACACGCCGGCGGAAGGCGAAATCTTCAAGAACCCCGACTTGGCGCAAACCCTTACGACTATCGCCGCTGGCGGACGCGATGCTTATTACAAAGGCCCGATCGCGAAGACGATCGATGCCTATTTCAAGCGCATCGGCGGCGATCTGCGATACGAGGATTTCGCCAATCATCACGGGGAATGGGTCGAGCCCCTGAGCGTCAACTATCGCGGCTATGATGTGTACGAGCTGCCGCCGAATAGCCAAGGCGCAGCGGTGTTGCAGATGTTGCAGATTCTCAAAGGCTTCGATCTGAAGAAGATGGGCGTCGGCTCCCCCGATGCCCTGACGGCAATGCTCGAAGCGAAGCGTCTAGCCTACGAAGATCTCGCGAAGTGGTATGCCGATCCGGCGTTCGTGCATGTGCCGATGAAGGGTTTGCTGTCGGATGCCTATGCGGACGAACGCCGCAAGCTCATCAATCTCGGCCACGCCAATCCCGACATCGGCCCCGGCGATCCTAAGCTGCACGATGGCGACACCATCTATCTCACCGCCGCCGACAAAGACGGGATGATGGTCTCTCTCATCCAGTCTAACTATCGCGGCATGGGATCGGGACTTGTCGCCGATCATCTTGGTTTCATGTTCCAGGATCGGGGCGAGCTTTATTCACTCGATCAGAAAGCGGCCAATGTCTATGCGCCGGGCAAGCGGCCTTTCCAGACGATCATTCCGGGCTTCGTCATGAAGGACGGTCAGCCGTTCCTGTCGTTCGGACTCATGGGCGGCGATATGCAGCCCCAAGGCCATGTGCAGGTTCTCACCGATATCATCGACTTCGGCATGAATGTGCAGGAAGCCGACGATGCCGCGCGCTGGCGTCACTTCGGCGGCGCGGAGCCGACCGGCGAACCTTCGACCGGCATCGGCACGGTCGAGATGGAGAGCGGCTTCGATCCGGCGGTGAAAGCCGAGCTTGTGAAGCGCGGTTACAACGTCGTACCGGGCACCGGCGGCTTTGGCGGCTATCAGGCGATTATGCGCGCACCGAACGGCGTCTATTGGGGCGCGAGCGAGATGCGCAAAGACGGTGAAGTTATCGGTTACTAAATCTCGTAGTTCGTAAAACGACGCCTACCGCTATTTGTTTTCGAGAGTCTGGGGGTGGTCTCCCCCGGCAGCTCCCGGTTTTTCCGACAAACCGGGCGTTCCGCCTCCACATCGCCGATCATTTTGGCATCCACCAGATAAGAACATAAAGCGAACATGTCAAGCGATTTATCAGCCCGCCTGCGACAAATATAGGTAAGAAGATAACTTTGCAGTTTCCTTCCTATCTCGTATATCTTCATTTGTGACCAACACCCCTGACGACTCCATCGCCCTCGCCGAAGCTTTGCGCGGCTTCATCGGCAAGCTGAAACGCCGGATGCGCGCGCAATCCCATACGGGCGGCGTGAGCTGGTCGCAGCTTTCGATGCTGGGTCGTCTGGAACGCGAAGGCGCATCCACGGTCACCTCTATCGCGCGCGCCGAAGGTCTGCGTCCGCAATCGATGGGCGCCACGATCCGCGAACTTGAGACGGCCGGTTACGTCACCGGTACACCCGACCCAAACGACGGACGCCAGACGCTCTGGCAGGTCACGCCGACCGCGCGTGAACTCGTCAACGAAGAACGCGCTGCGCGGCGCGATTGGCTGCTAGGCGCCATCCAGAAAAGCTACTCGCACGCCGAGCAAGACGAACTCGCCCGCGCAGTGTCGCTGCTCCAACGCATCGTCGAATAACACGAAGGAAAATACATGGCCGTCACAACACTCGATCCCAAAACCGCGCTCATTGTCGTCGACCTCCAGAAAGGCATTCTCTCTCGCGTCGCGGCGGATGCGATTTCCGGTGTGTTGAAAAACGCCGTCGCACTGCTCGACGCTTTTCGCAAACACAAGCTGCCGGTGGTGCTGGTGAACGTGACGGGTGTCGCGTCCGGCCGCAACGAAGGCCCGCGCATGCCGGGCAGTTTTCCCGCCGAGTTCGCAGAGTTGATCCCCGAACTCAAGCAACAAGCTTCCGACCATACCGTGACGAAGCGCACCTGGGGCGCGTTCACAAACACTGATCTCGATGCTTGGTTGAAGAAGAATGGAGTTACGCAAGTTGTTGTCTGCGGCGTCGCGTCGTCCGCGGGTGTCGAGTCCACAGCTCGCTTTGCGCAAGAGCTTGGCTACAATGTCACGCTCGCAACCGATGCCATGACCGACATGAGCCCGGAAGCACACGAGAACTCCATCAAGCGCATTTTCCCCCGCCTTGGCGAAACCGGCACGACAGCCGAGATCGTCGCGCTTCTAGGAGCCACACAATGAACTGGCAACACGAAATCGCCTATTTCTTTGGCGGCGTATTCCTCGCCAATGCCCTGCCCCATTACATCAGCGGGCTGATGGGCCGCGCCTTTCAATCACCTTTCGCAAAGCCGCGTGGCGAAGGCTACTCGACATCCACGACGAATGTGCTGTGGGGCTTCCTCAATCTCCTCGCCGCGTATTGGCTTCTCGCGCGCGTCGGCGATTTCGATATTCATAACTTCGCGCATGCCGGCGTTGCCGGTCTCGGCATGCTGCTGATCGCCCTGCAACTCGGCCATCACTTCGGCAAATTCAACGGAGGCAATGCCGCAAAACCGTCATGAGTCTGATCACTGGTACATTTCGTTCGTTGCGCACGCACAATTTCCGCGTCTGGTCCGCGGGTGCGATCGTTTCCAACATAGGCACATGGATGCAGCGCACGGCACAAGACTGGCTGGTGCTGACGCAGCTCACGCACAACAACGCCACGGCGGTCGGCGTCGTGATGGCGCTGCAGTTCGGTCCGCAGCTTCTGATGCTGCCCTGGACCGGCTTCGTCGCCGATCACATGGA
>DASZML010000096.1:0-2272 GCA_035551875.1 Rhizomicrobium sp. | reverse complement strand
GGCCGAGCATTTCAGTGAAATTGTCCGCGCTGCACCCGCGCTATGAATGGATCAAGCGCAACCGCGTGTTCGATGAACTGTTGCCGCAGTTGAAAGCCCTAGCCGCGGAAGCCCGCGAAGCCAATCTCGGCTTCACCGTCGATGCGGAAGAGGCCGAGCGTCTCGATCTGATGCTCGATGTGTTCGAAGCGTTGGGTGAAGACCCGCGGCTGACCGGCTGGGACGGTTTGGGACTTGCCGTCCAGGCGTATCAAAAGCGCGGGCTGCCGGTGACTGCATGGCTCGGCAATCTCGCGCATCGCCAGAAGCGTCGCATTCCAGTGCGACTGGTGAAGGGAGCTTACTGGGACACAGAGATCAAACGCGCTCAGGAACTCGGCATCACGGACTATCCGACATTCACGCGCAAGCTGGCGACCGATACATCGTATCTTGCTGTCGCGCGGGCATTGCTCGCTGAAGGCGATGCGATCTTCCCGCAATTCGCCACGCACAACGCGCACACCCTCGCCGCTATTCAGACGTTCGCGAAGGGGCGCACGGATTTCGAATATCAGCGCCTGCACGGCATGGGCGAAGCGCTGCATTCGCTCTATCGCGAAAAGAATCTGGGCGGCGGCACGCGCATCTATGCTCCGGTTGGCACGCATGAAGATTTGCTCGCTTATCTCGTACGCCGTCTACTCGAGAACGGCGCGAACACATCCTTCGTGAACCGCCTCGCCGATGACGAAGCGCCGATCGATGAGATTGTTGGCGATCCAATCGAGCAACTCGCCGCGCGCCATCCGCGCCGCAATCCGCTTATTCCATTGCCTATCGATATTTTGCGCGACCGAGAAAACTCATCCGGATTTTTGTGGAGCAATCCCGTGGTTACCGATCCCATTCTCGCCGAGATGCACGCCGCGCTCGAAGCGCCGCAACGTGCCTCGCCGATCGTTGGCGGTGAAGAACGCAAAGGAACGGCTGCACCCGTGCGCGATCCGTCCGATCGCGATCGAGTGGTCGGTGAGGTTATTGAAGCCAGCGCTATTGATGTGAACGATGCTCTCGCGAAAGCTTACAATGCGCGGATCGAATGGAATGCGCTCGGCGGTAACAAGCGCGCGGACATTCTGGAACGCGCCGCCGATCTCTATGAGAAAAATCAGTCGCATCTGATGGCGCTAGCCGTGCGCGAAGCCGGCAAGACGATTCCGAACGCACTGGGCGAAGTGCGCGAGGCGGTGGATTTTTTGCGCTATTATGCGGGTCAGGCGCGCAACCTGTTCGAAGGCGGCATCCAGATGCCGGGGCCGACGGGCGAGACGAACGAACTCTCATTGCATGGTCGCGGTGTGTTCTGCTGCATCTCGCCTTGGAATTTTCCGCTCGCGATTTTCACGGGGCAGGTCGCAGGTGCGCTTGCGGCTGGCAACGCCGTGCTTGCGAAACCGGCAGAGCAAACGCCGCTGATCGCGGCGGCTGCGGTAAAGCTGCTGCATCAAGCCGGTGTGCCCGTGGATGTGCTGCATCTTCTCCCCGGCGACGGCCCGCGCATCGGTAATGTGGTGTTTCCAGACCCGCGACTTGCAGGTGTGGCCTTCACAGGCTCGACGGATGCCGCCAACGCCATCAACCGCGCGCTTGCGGGCCGCACTGGTCCTATCGCGACTTTGATTGCAGAGACCGGTGGCCAGAACGCGATGATCGTCGATTCCACCGCGCTGCCAGAACAGGTGTGCCGCGATGTACTCGCGTCGGCATTCGACAGCGCCGGTCAGCGCTGCTCAGCTTGTCGCGTGGTGTTCCTGCAGGAAGATGTCGCCGACAAGATGTTGGGCCTTATCCTTGGTGCAATGGAGGAACTCAAGCTCGGCGATCCGTTCGAACTTTCCACTGATATCGGTCCAGTGATCGACGAAGAAGCGCGCGCGAACTTGCAGAAGCATGCCGATCAGATGGTGAAGGAAGCGAAGCTTCTGGAGAGGCTCGATGCGCCGTCTACCGGCCTATTCTTCCCGCCGCACGTGTTCGAGATTTCCGGTATCGACCAGCTCAAGCGCGAAGTGTTCGGGCCGGTGCTGCATGTTGTTCGTTGGAAAGCCGACGAGCTCGACAAGGTTTGCGATGCGATCAATGCGACAGGCTATGGCCTGACGCTCGGCATTCACACGCGGATCGACGAAACCGCGCAGTTCGTCCGCGACCGCGTGCATGCCGGCAACGTGTATGTGAACCGCAACCAGATCGGCGCAGTCGTCGGCGTTCAGCCGTTCGGCGGCGAGGG
>DASZML010000095.1:0-6661 GCA_035551875.1 Rhizomicrobium sp. | reverse complement strand
CGAGGTGAGGGAAGGGGGGACCCAGGTTGTCCCACCGTTCGCAAAAAAGTGAAGTCCGTTTTTTGGTTCTGCAGGATTTTAGGGCCTCGGTCCCCTTCCCCTCGCTACGCTCGGCCGGGGATGACAACGGAGCGCTGAGAGCCTATATCCCCCCACGGAAGTCGGTCGCGGACGAATGCACTCGCGAACCCGGTCAGGTCCGGAAGGAAGCAGCCGTACCGAATCCGCTTCGGGTCGTGACCGGCTTCCACCTTTCCACAACTCTATCTTTTCGCCGGTGCGGCGAAATTCGCGCACTTGAGCGGCGCGGCTTGCTATAGTCGGCGCATGGCGGAAAACGGCGAAATGGGATTGGGTTTGGACGCGCCCGCGCAACCGGGTGACGGCGCCTATCGCGTGCTTGCTCGCAAATACCGCCCGTCCGATTTCACGGGATTGATTGGCCAGGAAGCGCTGGTCCGCACGTTGTCCAATGCGTTCGCGACGGGCCGCATCGCGCATGCCTTCATGCTCACCGGCGTGCGCGGCGTGGGCAAGACGACGACGGCGCGCATCATCGCACGCGCATTGAATTGCATTGGACCGGATGGCAAGCGCAAAGAGCCGACCATCCATCCTTGCGGTGTGTGCGACCCCTGTATCGCCATTGCCGAGAGCAGGCATATCGACGTACAGGAAATGGATGCTGCATCGCGCACCGGCATCGACGATATTCGCGAGATCATCGAAGGTGTGCGTTACGCACCGGCGTCAGCTCGCTACAAGGTCTACATCATCGACGAAGTGCACATGCTGTCGAAGCAGGCCTTCAACGGCCTGCTCAAGACGCTCGAAGAGCCGCCGCCGCATGTGAAGTTCATTTTCGCCACCACCGAAATCCGCAAAGTCCCGGTTACGGTGCTGTCGCGCTGCCAGCGCTTCGATCTGCGCCGCATCGAAACGCCGGAGTTGGTGTCGCATCTCAAATCCATTGCCGCGAAAGAAAGCGTTTCGATTGAGGACGGCGCATTGGCGCTGATCGCTCGTGCCGCAGAAGGCTCGGTTCGCGATTCTCTTTCGTTGCTCGATCAGGCCATTGCGCACGATGAATCAAAAACGATCACGGCGGAAAGCGTGCGTGCTATGTTGGGCCTCGCAGATCGCGGCCGTGTGCTCGATCTCTATGAGAAGCTCATGGGCGGTGACATTGCCGCCGCGCTCAAAGAATTGAACGCACTCTACGATGTCGGCGCCGATCCGCTGGCAGTGATGCAGGATCTGTTGGAGATCACGCATTTTCTCACACGCGTGAAAGTTGCGCCGGGTGCGGAAGGGTTTTTCGACGGCGGATCGAGCGAAGCCAAACGCGCCGCCGAGATGGCCGGCAAACTATCGGTGCCGTCGCTCACGCGCGCTTGGCAGTTGTTGCTCAAAGGCCTGTTCGAAGTGCGCGATGCCACGCGTCCGATCCAGGCTTGCGAGATGGCGCTCATTCGCTTGGCCTATGCCGCCGATCTTCCGCCGACCGATAAGCTTGTGCGTGATCTCATGGATGGCTCGCAACCAGCACCACGCGCGCCGTCGTCATCGCCATCATCAGGTGGTGGCGCGCGTGCGATATCATCGTCATCTGCGCCGATGGTATCTGCGCAACGGGCTCCGGAACCGACCGCCGCCGTTCACACCGCGCCGACGCTTCGCACATTGGAAGACGTTGCGGCGCTCGCTCTCACCAAAGGCGCATCGATCCTCAAAGTGCATGTCGAGAACGACATGCATCTGGTGTCGATGGAGCAGGGCAAGATCGAATTTCGCCCATCCTCTCGCGCGCCGCGCACGCTATCCGGCGATCTCGCGCAGAAGCTGAAAGAATGGACCGGCTTTCGTTGGGTCGTGAGCGTCGCACGCGAAGGCGGCGCGCCGACCATCGCGGAGGCGAAGAAGAATGCGCACGCCGCAAAGCTTGAAGCGGTATTGCAGGAGCCGATGGTGCGCGCGGTGCTGGATCGTTTCCCCGGCGCGGAAGTCATCGCGGTACGCGATTTGGCGCAGGACGACATCGCGACCGAAATGCCGGAATCCGGCGACGAATAAGCTGTCCGATCTCCGGCTGCGCAAATCGAGATCGAGGCGATTTGCCGACCGCACCCTGCTGCTGATGCCGGGCAGCTAAAACGTCACAAGAAATTCTGCGGCCAAATCATGCTGCGCCACATATGGGCTACGGGCGAGCTGTCGAAGCCCAGGCCTTCCTCCGGCTGGCGGAAATGCCGCCCCACCACATCCTCGAACTCGTCGGGATCGATCTCTACACCGGTGTCGAACGTATAGACGTCGTTGATGGTGATGATGCGTGAGGTCATGTACCAGCGATGTTGGCGCGCTTCCTCGTATTCGCGTACCAGATAATCTGGCACGGAATAGTCAGGCCCAAAGAAGCGAATATAGGCTTCGGGATATTCATAACCCACAGTTGGGTCGGGGAAGAAGCGCAGCGCCTGATGCTTGCGGATCGCCCAACTTATTTCTTCGTCCACATAAGGCTCGACGAGCTGCGCGCTCCAATAGGCGTGATCGGAGCGGATCAAGACGCCGTTGGAGATATCGTGCAAAAGGCAGGCAAGAACAATCCGGTCGTCGCATCCCGCGTCGCGCGCGCGTTTCGCACTTTGGAGCAGGTGATTGCAGCATATCTTGCCAAAACGCAGCTTGAAAAAATCCAGAAGCTTAGGCCGCGCGGGCATTTTCGGCAGGACCTCGTTGTCACCGATCATCATGACTGTGCCGGGCTTGAGTGCGCGCAGCGCCTCATGCTCGACTGTGCATTCACGGTCTTCCGGAATCGAGATCGGTTGCGGAAGGATCAAACGCGTGGTCATTGCTTACCCTCAGATCGCGTGACCATGGCAAGGAATTCGCAGGCCTGCTAGAGGAATGCGCCATGGCAGCGCTACAAGCCGGACCCGAAATCGAGCGTTTAATCCAGTTGCTTTCCAAACTTCCGGGTTTGGGGCCGCGCTCGGCTCGGCGCGCGGCGCTGGCGTTGCTCAAGAAGCGCGAAGTTCTGCTCGAACCGCTTGGCAATGCGATGCGCGATGCCGCCGCCGCGATCAAGACCTGTGAAGTGTGCGGCAATCTCGATACGACGTCGCCATGCTCGCTGTGCGGCGATCCGCGTCGCGATGCGCATGTGCTGTGCGTGGTGGAGGATGTGGCCGATCTGTGGGCGTTGGAGCGTGCCGGCGTGTTCAAAGGCAAATATCATGTGCTGGGCGGCGTGTTATCCGCGCTCGATGGCATGACGCCGGAAAAGCTCAATGTCTCCACGCTGGTGGCCCGGGTGAAAAATGGCGTGGACGAAGTGATCCTCGCGATGAATGCCACCGTCGAAGGCCAGACCACCGCGCATTACCTGATGGACGCGCTGGAGCAAACCGGCGTGAACGTAACGCGTCTCGCGCATGGCGTGCCTGTCGGCGGCGAACTGGATTATCTGGACGAAGGCACGCTGAGCCACGCCTTCAAGGCGCGGCGCGCGATTTAAGGCAGTTGCTTCTGCGCCGCTTCGGGTGCTGACAGTTCGGCATTCTCGATCCGCGCGGCGCGCGTCTCGATGCGTTTCATGGATGTTTCGATGTCGCCGATATCCTTGTTCGTCCGGTCGAAATGGGTTCGCAGATTTCCCACGCGCTCGCCCAGGCGCCGCACATCAAGCAACAAGTCGCCCACGGCGGCCTGAATCTTGTGGGCCTGTTCGCGCATCTTCGCATCGCGCATCAGCGTTTGGATTGTATTGATTGCCAGCATGAAGACGTGCGGGGAAACAATCACCACCTGCGCGCGCCGCGCTTGCTGCACCACGTCGCTAAACGAAGTGTGTAGTTCCGCGTAGACCGATTCCGACGGGACGAACATGATCGCTGGCGTCTGCACTTCGCCGGGAATGAGATATTTCTCGGCGATATCCTTCACATGTTTCTGCACATCGGATTTCAACCGTGCCGCCGCTTGTTTGCGCTCGTCGTCGCTCGCAAGGCCGCGCAATGTTTCGAAAGCTTCCAGCGGAAATTTGGAATCAACCACGATGACACCCGCCACATTCGGAATGCGGATGACGCAGTCGGGCCGCTTGCCGTTGGAAAGTGTGAACTGGAAATCGTAATGCGTCGGCGGAAGTTGATCTGCCACGATAGCTTCCATGCGCTCTTGTCCGAACGCGCCGCGCGATTGCTTGTCGGACAGAATTTCCTGCAAGCTGACGACCTGCGTACCCAGCGAAGCGATATTTTTTTGTGCTTCGTCGATCGTCTTCAACCGTTCTTGAATACTGGTGAATGTCTCGGTGGCCTTGGTCGCACTGTCGGTGAGTGAATCGCCAAGCCGCGTTTTCAACGCGTCGATCTGTTCGGTGAGCGTGCGTTGCAATTCGGCTTGTTGTGCGACGGTCTGGCTGAATTGCCCTTTGATCTCACCTTGCGCGGCGAGCAGTGCGTCCAGCCTCTTATCGGGCGCCGGTGCTTCCACCGGCGCGGGGCGCCGCAGCAAGGCAAACGCCACAATCGCGGCGGCAATCACCAGCGCGGCAGCGAAGATTATGTAAGCGAAATCCATGGGTTTTGCTGGCTTCCCTTGACCCGGAAAGGGCGAAACCCTATTTCCGGCGCATGAGCGTACGCCCCATCCTTACCGCGCCCGATCCGCGCCTGAAAGTCGTTTCGGAACCCGTCGTGAAAGTCGATGCGGATATCCGCGCGCTCGTCGATGACATGATCGAGACGATGTATTCGGCCGACGGCATTGGCCTTGCGGCGATCCAGGTCGGCGTGCCCAAGCGCGTTCTGGTGATGGATCTCGATCAAAAGGACGGAAAGAAAAATCCGCGCGCCTACATCAATCCAAAAATTCTCTGGGCGTCGGACGAGATGGCCACGTTCGAAGAAGGCTGCCTCTCGGTTCCGGAAATCTGGGACGAAGTCGAGCGGCCCGCGCGTATCAAGGCCGAGTATCTCGATCGCGACGGCAAGCGGCAAGAGTTGGAAGCTGACGGGTTGCTCGCCACGTGCCTGCAGCATGAGATGGATCACCTCGAAGGCGTGTTGTTCCTCGATCATCTTTCCAAGCTGAAGCGCACCATGGCGCTCAAGAAATTGCAGAAAGCGAAGAAGCTGCAAGAGGCGGGCTGATGCGCCTTGCCTTTATGGGCACGCCGGATTTCGCCGTGCCCACGCTCAGCGAACTTATCGGGCAGGGTCACGAGATCGCGTGTGTCTATTCGCAGCCAGCGCGGCCGAAAGGCCGTGGCCTTGCGAGCGAACCAACGCCGGTCTCGAAAATTGCCGAAACTTATAGTTTGCCGATACGCACGCCGTTATCGCTGAAAGATGCGAACGCGCAAGCGGAGTTCGCGGCGCTTGATGTCGATGCGGCTGTCGTCGTCGCTTACGGATTGCTGCTTCCAAAATCCATTCTCGATGCGCCGAAGTTGGGCTGTTTTAATTTACACGGATCTTTGTTGCCGCGCTGGCGCGGCGCCGCGCCCATCCAGCGTGCGATCATGGCGTGCGATTCGGAAACCGGCGTGATGGCGGTGCGCATGGAAGAAGGCCTCGATTCTGGTCCGATGCTAATGGCCGAACGCACGCCTATCGGCCGCAAAACATACGGCGAACTGCATGACGAACTTTCGCGCCTTGGTGCGGATCTTATGGCGCGCGCGATGTCGGCGCTTTCGCTGGGGCAGGCAGTAGAGACGCCGCAATCCGAGGATGGCGTGACCTACGCGAAGAAGATTCTGAAAGACGAAGCGCGCATCGACTGGTGGAAACCCGCGCGGGAGGTCGATTGCTTGATTCGCGGATTGTCGCCTGTCCCCGGCGCCTGGTGCGAAGTGAAGGGCGAGCGGCTGAAGATTCTCTACGCCGAGCCAGTATCTGGCAACGGTTCGTCCGGCGAGGTGCTCGACGACAAACTCACAATCGCTTGCAGCAATGGCGCGCTGCGCCTCACACGCCTGCAACGTGCCGGAAAATCGCCGATGAGCGCAGACGAATTGCTGCGCGGTTTCGCGTTGCCAAAAGGCACAAAGCTATCGTGACTGTATTTCCGGATCAGTTGCGCCCGACGGGTATAGAACAGATCACGCTGCTGTCAGGGCCCACGATATCGCTGCCGAAAGCATCTTGTGTTTTCGAAGTTTGGACTGGACCGGTTCCAAAATCGTCCTATGGCCATAAGGCCGTATTGGATTGGCGTGATGAACCGGTCTTTGCGGAGCTTGCCATCCTGCGAATATTCAAGTCCGAAAATTGGGACGGCCGTTGGATCGATAGCTATGGCCGCAAATATCGCGTCGGTTATTGGAAAGACGATACGGTCGTCCCATTGCCAGAAGCGCAGGATAAATATCTGGATCGCATTAGAAACGCCGCCGGGCAAAAAGGTGGTTGCTTTGATGTGTTCTGTTGGCGGGATGGAGACGTTGTCTTTGCCGAAGCCAAGCGAAAAGGAAAAGACCGTATCCGAGGTTCACAACGCCGTTGGGTGGAAGCCGCTTTACATCTTGGCGTAGCGGCCGACCAACTTCTGATCGTCGAATGGATAATCGCGTGACCCGTTTCAAGCTCACTGTGGAATATGACGGCACCGGATTGGTTGGATGGCAGCGGCAGGACAACGGTCCGTC
>DASZML010000094.1:0-5017 GCA_035551875.1 Rhizomicrobium sp. | reverse complement strand
CGGGGGCCTGTAACAGCCTTTTTATGCGGTGAATTCGAGCCCTACCGGCTGCACCGACCCGCTATCCGGGAAAATGGTTCCGTCCAGATCACGCCGCGGGACCCGCATATGATCGGCCAAAACGCCTTTGAAAAGGCTTCGGATGTCCGTGCGTGCGGGTTGATCCCGGCCATCCTTCAATGCGGAAGGCTTAAGGCCGGTCCACTCCGCTTGAACCGTTCCGCCCTTCACAGCGCCGCCGAGCAGGAACGCGGCGCCCGCAGTTCCATGATCCGTGCCGCCGCCGCCGTTGGGTGCGACCGTGCGGCCGAACTCGGTGGCGATGACGACGGCGGTTTTGTTCCACGCCGGACCGAGCGCGGTCTTCATTGCATCCAACGCAGTGTCAAGCGCACGCAAACGTCGCGCGAGCTGACCATCGCCCGCGCCTTCGTTCACATGCGTGTCCCAACCGCTGGCATCGAGTACGGCGACGCGCGGACCGTCATCGCGCGCGAGCAACTTACCTGCGCCAGAGAATAGTGGCGTGAGATCGCCGTAACTTCCGGCGCGCTGCGCCATCTGCTTGGCGTTCATCGGCTGATCGTCCATCGCCGCATTGGCTTCGGCTTCGGTGTGAAGCGCGCTGTCGAGCGATGCGCGCAACACCGGATCGCCGGCATAGAGCGCGCGGACGCGTTGCAGGAATTGCGCATCCGGTGTCGGCATCGCGGATGGCATCCAACTCGACACTTTTGCAGTGCCGGAGAGCATCCGCGGCGGTGACGCGGCAATCGCAAGCGCGCCGTCGCCGCTGGCCATTCCCATCGGAGCAAGCGCGCGATTGAGCCAGCCATCGCCAAGCACGTGCGGACCAGTGCCACCGGTCTCCAACACATTCTGTCCATCGAAATGCGAACGGTCGCGATAGGGTGATGAGATGTTGTGAAAGACGACAAGCTGTTTCGCGTCCCACATGCCCTTCATGTTCATCAGCGCGGGATGCAATCCGAAATGCCCGTCGAGATCGTGCAACGGCGTGTTGCCCGTCGTGTCGAGCGCAAGAACGCCGCGCACCGACGCGTAGTCAGGATCGCCGTGCGGCGGCACAGCGGCCAGTCCATCGAGCGCACCGCGCAGGATGACAACGACGAAGCGCCGGTCGCCGGGAACATTCGCGAACGCGAAACGCACCGGTGCATCCCACGCACTCATCGCGCTCGCGGCCAGCGCGCTTTTCAAAATCAGGCGGCGATTGAACATGACTACCTCCGCTGAAATTCGGGGCTGGAAATGAGAAGCGCCATCGCCTCGCCCGCGTTCGCGGTCGATTTAATCGCCGCACGCGTATCGGTTTGCAGCAGCG
Source organism: Rhizomicrobium sp. (assembly GCA_035551875.1). Taxonomy (GTDB): domain Bacteria; phylum Pseudomonadota; class Alphaproteobacteria; order Micropepsales; family Micropepsaceae; genus Rhizomicrobium. The sequence goes on along the minus strand of DASZML010000094.1, from coordinate 3,672 downwards.
GGCCCATGCCCATTTCCGCAATCGACATCGTATCGACCGATGCCGGAATGCGATTGCCGAGTTCTTTGGCCCATTGGATGCGGTTAAGCAGCGCATCGGCGCCATCCCACGCATCGGAATTGTCCGGCCAGCCTTTCGGCGATGGTGCGGCGAGCGGAAACTCGCCCATCATGCGCGTGGCCGCCATCACGCCTTGCACTTGCTTGTTCTGATCGGCTTTGTCATTGCCGGGAGGCCAGCCGACCAGACGCATCGCGGCGGTCGTGTATTCGACGGGACTTCGCATTTTGCCGCTGCCGGGTGTCCATGCTGCGGGATCGTTGACAGCCGTTTCGGCCAGTGCGCGCAGATCGCCACCGCTCTGTGTGAATTTTTTCGCCAAACGATCAACCGAAGCTTGCGGCGGATTGTCTGCGACGAAAGCGACGGCGAACTTCTTCGCGATATGCCGCGCTGTCGCCGGATCGTGCGCGAGATCTTTTAGCGCCTGAACGCCGGCATCCTCGCCGCCATTGTAAGTCTTGCCGCGCAACACGATGTCGCCCGGTTCGTGACGCGCCGGGTAATAGCGGAAGCCATTTCCCTCACCGCCCTGGCGGTCAATGCTCCAGCCGGTGAGAATTTTCGCCAGCGCAATGACGTCGGCTTGCGTATATCCGCCGTCGACGCCAAGCGTATGCAACTCCATCAACTCGCGGCCAAGATTTTCATTTAGCCCCTTGCCGACGATCCTTCCCGCAATCGAATCCGGACCGATGGATTGTGCATTGTCGAGATAAAGTTGCATCGCCGGATGGCGCGTGGAAGCGAGTAGCATGTCTTCGAACTTACCGGCGATGTTCGGACGGATCGCTTCGCGCTCGAACGCTCCGACGAAGGTGATCGCGGCAGGATTCAACGCGGAAACGACGAAGTGATTGCTCCAGAACCAGACCAGCCGTTCAGCAAAAGGCTTTTGCGTCGTAAAACCAACTGCGAAGCGCCCCGCCATCTCGCGCGTGTATTGCGTGACGCGTGTCTTGAAGAACTCCTTGACTGGGTCGGGCGCGGGCTTGTCGGCCGTGGCCTGCATCTTCGAGGCCTGCACACCCTTACGGTATTCAAGAAGATCGGCGACCAGATCGCCGCCGGATTTGAAAGGATCGCCGCCATCGATCGGAACGGGGTGTTCGGGCGGCGAATCGAGTTGCTTCAGCAACCACGCCTTCGGCGCGGTACTCGCCGTATCGATTTCGCCGGGCCTCGCGCCGAGGCCAAACCTATGTGCCGCAATCGCAGCTTCGAGAGACATCGCCCTCTTCCCTTGCGCTCGTATCGGCACCCCACTAAACGACGCTAGACCCAATTTCCTGAACCGTAAATGAATAAGCGTAAGAACGGCCTGACGTATAAAGACTCCGGTGTGGACATCGACGCGGGCGATGCATTGATCGAGCGCATCGCGCCCGCCGCGAAGGCCACACGCAGGCCGGGCGCGGACGCCGATCTTGGCGGGTTCGGCGGATTGTTTGATTTAAAGGCCGCCGGTTTCAAGGATCCGATCCTTGTTTCTTCGACCGACGGCGTCGGCACGAAACTCAAGATTGCGATCGACACAAAACTGTTTTCCGGCATCGGTCAGGATCTGGTCGCGATGTGCGTGAACGACATCATTGTGCAAGGCGCGGAACCGCTTTTCTTTCTGGATTATTATGCGACCGGCAAGCTTGAAGTGGATGATGCCGCGGTCGTCATCGAAGGCATCGCGCGTGCGTGCAAAGAATCCGGTTGCGCGCTGATCGGCGGTGAAACGGCGGAGATGCCCGGTCTCTACGCCAAAGGCGATTTCGATCTCGCTGGCTTCGCAGTCGGCGCAGCGGAGCGCGGGCACATTCTTCCGAAGACACGCGATATGACAGAAGGCGATGTGCTGATCGGCATTGCATCGTCCGGCGTTCATTCCAACGGCTATTCGCTGGTGCGCCGTGTGGTGAGCGACGCGGGATTGGCCTGGGATTCGCCCGCGCCGTTCGATGCATCGAAGAAGCTCGGTGAAGCGCTGCTCGCGCCGACGCGGCTCTATATAAAGAGCGGCCTTGAAGCGATGCGCAGCAGTGGCGTGAAAGGTTTCGCACATATCACCGGCGGTGGCATCACCGAGAATCTGCCGCGCGCATTGCCGAATGGTTTGGACGCCGAGATCGATCTCACCTGCTGGACACCGCTGCCGGTGTTCGGATGGTTGTCGCGTTCCGCTGGTATCGAGGAACGCGAAATGCTGCGCACGTTCAATTGCGGTATTGGACTGGTTGCAGTCGTCGCGGAGAAATCAGCCGGCCACGTCATCGACGCCTTCCAGGAATCCGGCGAACGCGCCTACCGCATCGGTCACCTCGTCAAAGGCGACGGCGAAGCGAAGGTCCGCTACAAGGGCGCGCTGAAACTGTGAGCCGTGTTCGCGTCGCTGTCCTGATCTCCGGTCGCGGCAGCAATCTCAAATCGCTGATCGATGCCACGCGCGCGCCGGATTATCCGGCGGAGATTGCGCTGGTGTTTTCCAACAAGGAAGATGCCGCGGGTCTCGATGTTGCGCGGGCAGAAAGCATTCCGGTCAAAGCAATCTCGCACAAGAATTTCGCGACACGCGAAGAGTTCGACGCCGCAATTGATGCCGTCTTGCGCGAAGCGAAGATCGATCTGATCGCCGAAGCCGGTTTCATGCGAATTCACTCCGACGGCTTCGTGAAGCGTTGGGAAGGCAAGATGATAAACATCCACCCTTCCCTGCTACCGCTCTTCCCCGGCATCCGCGTGCATCAGCAAGCGTTAGACGCGCGCGTCAAAGAATCCGGCTGCACGGTGCACTTCATGATCCCGGAACTGGATGCCGGACCGATTATCGCACAAGCGCGCGTGCCGGTGCTGCCGGGCGACACGGCGGAGACCCTCGCCGCGCGCATCTTGATCGACGAGCACAAGCTCTATCCGGACGCGCTCAAAACCGTCGCGTCGGGAAAAGTAAAACTCGTCAACGGCAAAGCCGTGTTCAGCTAACCGACGAGTTTGTCCGCGCCGAGTTCTTTGCGCCACGCCGCGTCGCGCTCTTTCAACAACTCGCCGATGATGAGCGTGTTCTCGTCCTTGATTTCTTCCAGCTCTTCGAACACGAAGGCAGCTTCGCCGCTAGCGTTCCACGCTGCTTGTACGTCCGGATTGGGAAATCCGCCCATGCGCAGCTGAAACCAGATCGAGTTCTTCTGCTTGTCGAGGTTGCGGGTCGTGCCAACCCAGTGTTTCTTGCCGCAAGCGACCGCGAACACACCGGCCCGTTGCGGCGTCTCTTTATATTCGCGCAGCAGCTCTTTCTTGCGCGCGTTACTCATCAGAAGCCAAGCCCGGCGATCTTCGCCGATACGTCCCACAGCCGCTTGCCATCGGCATCGCTTTGCGCAGCCTTACTGGTGCTGGCGGGCTTGGACTTGTCGTGATAGCCGCCGCTTCTACCGGTTACCTCCGGCGAAGACGCTAGATAGATGATTGTTTGGGCGCCCTGCTCTGGTGTGATCATAAATCGCTTGCCGAGCTTGAACAACACGGACATCTATCCGCTGTTGTTGTCGCCAAAGCGCGAGTTGACGCCGCCAGGATGTAGACAGTTCGCCGTTACGCCGGTTCCCGCGAGGCGCTTCGCCA
>DASZML010000093.1:0-4057 GCA_035551875.1 Rhizomicrobium sp. | reverse complement strand
GTTTTCGGTGACGATGACGGTGCAGCCGCTCTGCTTCACGGCACTGCGGATGCAGGCTTCCAGCGCTTCGGGATAGAACTCGTAACCCATCTGCGTACGCTCGGCGTCGTTCGGCAGCGGCAGCAAGCGGTCCTCACCGATCAGCGTGCGGCTGTAGGTCTGCACGCCAACAAAATCGTCGCCCTTCAGCGCTTGCAGAAATTGCCCGTTGACGGCGTGATCGATCTTGTCGCGTAGTTTCTCGCCGCCATCGACGGCTTGATAGTCGGTCAACGACAGCGTCACGCCCACCATGCCTTTCGCGCGCGATTTGATGACCTCGTACGCCTTTCGGTGCGCGGCGATGAGATTGGGCGTGGCTTTGTGCCCGTCGCCGGAAAGATAAGGTGCGAAACGTCCGGGTTCGCCGCCGCAAAGCCGCGCGGCTTCGCCAAGCGCGCGGTCGCGCCGGCCGCCGGGCTTGCTTTGCCGGCCCGATGCGTCGCGCATCGTCGCGATCATTTCCGGGATGTTGGCTTCGTTGATCGTGCAGACATAGAGCAAGAGATCGCCCAGCGCGTCGGCGGCCTTCTCGCAATAGCGCGCGAAGCGATCGACCGACTTGGAATTCTCCCAACCGCCATCGCGCGTGAACCACAGTGGCGCGGTGAAATGATGGAACGTAACCATCGGCGTCACACCTTGCGCATGGCAACTCGCTAGCACGCGGCGATAGTGATCGAGCGCGGCTTTTGAGAAGAAGCCTTCCTCCGGCTCGATGCGCGCCCACTCGATAGAGAGGCGATAGGTGTTGAAGCCGAGCCCTTTCAGCAATCCGATGTCGGAATCGTAGCGGTGATAGTGGTCGCAGGCATCGGCGGAAGGTTCGGTGAAGATCGAATCCTTCATCCATTCCATGAGCCAAAGATCGCTCGCGGTGTTGCCGCCTTCGACCTGATGCGCGGCTGTTGCCGTTCCCCAGATGAATCCCTTCGGAAACTGATAGGCCACGCATTCCTCCCGATATTGTTTTGCGGGAGGGTTTCACGGCTTGCGCGAAGTGCCAAGGCTATAAAAAGCACGACCCGCAGTGCTTTCGCGCCGCGGGCCTGCTGAAGCTCTACGCCACGGGCTTAGAAGACAATGCCGGTTTCGACCATGGCACGGAACTGGTCGGATTTGTTTTCGTCGCTCCCATATCCCGTTTCGAAGCTGCCGAGGGAAGCATAGGAGAGCTCGCCGCGCGCAAAGAAGATGCCCTTCTGATACGTCGGTGTGATCGTGAATGACCACGCGTTGCTGCCCGGACCGTAAACGAGCGGATAGAAATCGGGCGATCCGCCCGACGCGGTTTCATATTCTACGCGTCCGTTCAAACTCCATTCCGGCGTGAACTGATAGCCTGCCAGAACCGCGAAGCCCCAATCCGAGCCGCTGCTTCGCTTGCCTCCAAAGACCGGATAGTAGCTGGGGTGGTCGTTATAGTTTTGATACTGAATGTACGGATTGATCGTCCACGGACCGGACGCATATGTATACATCAGATCGTAGATCTGCTGGCCCGGCCGGCGGTCCTCATACAGATGGTTCGTCATATCCGGCGTAACCGAAGCGTCGAATGCGACCGTGTTCTCGCTGTCGATCGCATAGGAGATCAAGCCGGAAAAGCTGCTCCAGACATTCGTGTAGGCGCCGTCGTTCCACGAGACGGCGATTGAGAGCGGGCCGCTGGCATAGTTCACTTGCACGCCGCGACTGTAGAGCGGCTCTTGATACCAAAGCAGGCCGCGCTCGATATTCAAATTCTGCGGCGTGAAGCCAAGCTCGGTGCCGACCAGCGTCGGCAGCTTGCCCGCAGAGATCGAGAACGCGTCATTGAACTGGATCTTGCCATAGGCGATTGGCACCGCACCGAAGAAAGAATTCTGATCGCTCGATTTGTCGTACGGAACGCCGACTGTCGGGAACGAGTAGTCGCCGCCCTGCACATAGAACTGGAACATGCCCGTCGTCTTCGACACCGTGACCGTGGCGTTGTCGACGTCGAAATAGGTTTCGCTATCGCCGGGATAAGCGTGGATCGCGTTGTTTTGATAGAACGCCAAACCGCTCAACTGGCCGGATATGTTCACAGCGCCCAATGGCGTGTCGATGGAAATGGGACTGGCATTCGCGGCGATGGGCGCGGCATGGGCGCCACTTGAGACGACCGCCAGAGCGCCCGACAGCAGCAGTCCCGACACTAACTTTTTCATTTTCAATTCCCTTCTTCGTCTGACGGCGAAGGTCGGGGGGAAGGTCATATGGGTTCAATGATAAGCAGCGGCATTTCGCGTAGGAATCCCGTGAAATAAGCGGAAATCTTACGCGCGTTGTTGCATTGCAACACGTGTTTGCACGGCGATTGAGCAATACGCTGCCTTGTTAGGCGCTTCAGCGCTTGGTGCCGGTCATCGAAAGATGCATGCCGCTGTCGACCAGAATCATCTCGCCGGAGATGTTTCGCGATTCTGGACCGGCCAGAAACATCACCGTGTCGGCGATGTCTTCGGCGTTGGCGACGCGCTTGAGGGGATTGCCTTCCGCGGTCTGGTCGGCGATGCGCTTGGAGTTCTCTTCGCCGAAACGGCCGGAGAACCACGGCGTGGCGACATAGCCGGGGCACACGGCATTGACGCGAATCTCCGGCGCAAATGCGCGCGCCAGAGAAAGTGTCAGCGTGTTGAGCGCGCCTTTCGATGCGGCATAGGCGATGGACGAGCCGACGCCCATCACGCCCGCAACGGACGACACGTTCACCACGGCTGCATCGCCGCTGGCTTTTAGCGCCGCAACACAGGCGCGCATCATCTGGAACGGGCCGATGACGTTGGTGGCGTAGATGTTCTGCCAGTCGTCGGCGCCGAGCGCGTCCAGATCGGTGTGCGCCGCGAATTTGGTGGTGCCGGCATTGTTCACCAGAATGTCGATACGGCCCCATTTGCCCTGCGCGGCTTGCGCGAGCTTCTTGCAATCCTCGTCGCGCGAGACATTGCCCTGAACGACGAGCACGTCGGCTTTCGCGGCGCGGATCGAATCGGCGACGGCTTCCGCTTCCTTCTGGCTTTTGGAATAATTGACGACGACATGCGCGCCGCGTTTGGCGAGGCCGAGCGCGCTCGCTGCGCCGATTCCGCTCGCAGAACCTGTGACGATGGCGACTTTCCCCTCGAGGCTGCGGCCTTCCATTTCCCCCTCCGATGCTTATGTGTGGTAGCGTTTCTTGCCCCCAATCTAGATTGTCGGCATGGCATCGCAAGCCTTCGCAATTCCGGACGATCCGCCCGCCAGCCTGCGCGTGCCGGTCAAGGGCGCGGTATCGGCATTGGCGGAGCGCATCGTGCTGATCCGTCACGGCCAGCCGCATATCGATCTGTCGCCGCGCACCTCGCATCGCGGATTTCGCAGCTACATCGACGATTACGAAGAGGCGGGGCTCGATCCGGACAACGCGCCGCCGGAAGAATTGCGCGATCTGGTCGGCGAACTGACGGCGGTGTTCACCAGCGGCAAGAAGCGCGCGACGCAGAGCGCGCAGGCGCTGCTGCCGAAAGCGGAGATCGTCGCCGATGCGCTGTTCGTCGAAGCGCCGCTGGCAAGCCCGCGCATTCCGCTGCTGCGGATGAGCGTGCCCAAATGGGCGGTGGTGTCGCGGCTGATGTGGTACGCCGGGTTCAGTCCGAAGATCGAAGGCTATCGCCATGCCAAGCGCCGCGCGAAGAAGGCGGCGGATGCGTTGATCGGGGCGGTGCGCAAGGACGGGCAGGCGGCACTCGTGGCGCATGGCTATTTCAATTATCTGATCGGAATAGAACTGCGCCGCCGCGGCTTTCTGCAGACCGGCTCGCACAAGGCGCGCTACTGGAACGCGGTGATCTACGAGCGCGCGCGTTAGCTAGTTGCTGCAGCATTGCCGCGCCCAATAGCGGGCGCCGCTATCGGGCTTGAAGAAAGTGCGCGGCTCCCCCGCAGCGTCCATCACCGCGAATGTATCGGTCGAAGGTTCGTAGAACAGCGTATCGCCGCGCGCGTCATGTTT